>DCJB01000020.1:32966-44865 GCA_002317325.1 Bacteroidales bacterium UBA1711 | reverse complement strand
CCTCCCCCCCCCCCCCCGCCCCCTTGACCCCTCACTTCGGATTTCGCTGTAGAGATGTTAGACTTTTTCTGATGGCAGGCAGTTATTGCGAAAAATGAACCATGAAGTGTCTGTTGCATCGGAAAACAGTAAAAAATGGGTAAGGATCATTCGTATCCAAGAAAAAATGAGTAATTTTGCAGCATGAATTTGTGTATGGGGTGAGTAGTCTATAGGCAGAATGTCGATAGTGCGTAAAAAGGAAAAGAAATGAGATATCCGCTCTACAATATGAATTGTGACGACTTTGAACGCATGGTTGTCATGATTTGCAACCATATACTTGGTCAGGCAACGATTCCGTTTGCAAAGGGCAAAGATGGTGGTAAGGATGGAAAGTTTATAGGTAGAGCGAATTGTATTCCAAGCGAAGCACAGCCATGGGATGGAAAAATTATCATACAGGCAAAGCATACCGAAAAGATTAATGCAAGCTGTTCGGATTCGGATTTCAGCAGGCGACTGAATCATGAGATTATCCCGTCTATCAAGAAATTGAAGGCGAATGGCGATATTGATTTCTATTTGTTATTCACGAATTGCAAGCTGACTGGAATCAAGGATTCGGTCATTGAAAAGAAAATTAAGGATGAAACGGGTGTCCCTACAATCCTTGTCGCAGATGAGAAGATACAAGACTTATTAGGAAAGTATCCGGACGTAGTGAGACAGGCTGAGTTGAATAGACTGTTGCTACCGTTTGAATTTGACGAGTCTGATATTGAATCTGTTGTCGTTTCTCTTGCTCACTATGTCAAATCAACACACTTCCACCCTTTGGAAGAAGATGTCTTTGAGTATCCTGGACTTGAGAGAAAGAACATTCTTAACAAAATGGGTCAGGATTATTTCCAGGATGTTATTCGGATTTCGATGGATGACTTTGAGAGGATCAAAGTGTTTTTGTCCGAACCTGCAAATAATGAGATTGCGGAATATTACGATAGTGCTGTAAGTGAATTGAATGCAAAAATAACCTTGAGTAGGGATCAGTTCTATGGCTTTCAATATGTTTTGGAAGCAATATATGATTCGGTTATCAGTAGGTATTCAGAAGAACTGGGTGGTAACAAGAGGCTTGTCAGGACAGTGCTCCACTATATGTATTGCAATTGTGATATTGGACGAAAATCATGATAGCTCCAGATAAACATACGGATATCGGTACTTCAGTTCCTTATATTGCTGGCCTTGCGTTAAAGCAGATTGCAGCAAGTGGTATTATTAACTACGATGATTTGAAGAAGTATTTGGAAAAGCAAGTGGGGAAGGGTATGGGTGATAATTTTGAGTATGCCTTGTCATTCCTCTACCTGTTGAACCGTATTTCATACAATCAGGTGTCGGACTCGTTTATTGTTATCCATGAAACTTGAGAAGGTTTTTTCCAACCAGCAGTTTAAGAATGTAAGCTTCAATGAGGGTTACAATATTGTCTTGGCAAATATTCAAGACACTCGTAACAAAAAAGATACGCATAATTTGGGCAAGACATCCTTGCTTTATGTAATAGATTTTTTGTTGCTTAATACGTTTAGTAGGAAGTCCGCTCTTTTGGCAAATGACGTTTTCGCCGGACAAATATTCTATCTTGAGGTTAAGTTGAATCAGGGTGGGTATTTGGTTATTAGACGTGGTGTTTCAGCCCCATCCAAGATATCATTTAAGCGAAACCAGTATAAACTTACAGACTTTATTCCTCCTGCAGAATGGGATGATGAAGATGTGCCTTTCATGGATGCAAAACAAAAACTCAACGAGTATTTGGCATTCGATGTGTTGGTGTCATGGCCATTCCGCAAGTCCATCACCTATTTTTTGCGTACTCAAAAGGATTATTTGGATGTGTTCCAATTAGGAAAGTTCACCGGCAAGCATATCTATTGGAAACCTTTTGTTTTTGACCTGCTTGGTTTCGATGGTGATTTGGTGAGGAGAAAACTTGAAAAGGATGAAGAGATTGAAAAGAGGGGGAACGAAATAAGGACGCTTCAAAAGCAAGCCAATATTGATGTTGCCGAAAGGGATAAAATAGTTGGCCTCTTAGATGTTAAAACTCAAGAAAAAGAAAGAGCAGAAGCAGAGATTGATAAGTTCAATTTCTATTCACAGGATAAAGGCGTTACCAAACAGTTGATTGAGTCAATTGATGTTGAATTGCAACAGCTGAATGCCGAACGCTATCGCCTCTCTCATGAAATAAAAAAAATCAACGAATCTTTGTCACAGATTCGGCCAGCTGTTCGGTTAAGCAAGTTGAAGGATTTGTATGATGAGGTGTCTCTTTTCTTTCCGGAGAGTTTATCAAAAAGGTTCGAGGAATTAGAATCGTTTACGGACTCAATATCTTCTGAGCGTCAGAAATATTTGGTTGATAATCTTACGAGGTTACAGGATGAATTGGTGCAGATAAATTTTCAGATTCAGCGCCAGCAGAATCAGCGAAGCGAGAAGATATCATTGCTTACGGAAGCAGATGTCTATTCGAAGTTTAAGGTTTATCAGAAAGAGTTGGCAACCGTTGAAGGGGAGTTGAAATTGTTGTCTGAAAAATTGAGACTCATAGACAATACTTCAACCATTAGAGCAGCAATAGAAACGTTGAGGAATGAACGTAAAGAGTGTGTTGCTGCCATAGGAGAGGCTATTGACGGACGTGCCCATGCTGAAATTAACCGTATCTTCAACCAGATTATTACAGAAGTTACGGGCAACAATGCCATTATCTCTATCAAACAGAATTCCGACGGGAATGTTGAGTTTGATGCTGATTACCAAACTACAACCAATATCACAACTTCTGAGGCAGATGGGACATCTTACAAAAAACTGTTGTGTGTTGCATTTGACTTATCATTGCTTATTCATAACGCCAAACATTCGTTTTATCGGTTCGTATATCATGATGGAGTGATGGAAGGGTTGGATGACAGAATCAAGATTAGACTCTTGAATGTCACTCAACGAATATGCAACGAATACGGACTGCAATATATTCTCACCATCATCAATTCTGATATTCCAAAATACACAAATGGCTTCGAAGGTGCTTTCCCGTATTCCTCGGTCTGTTTGAAGCTTAGTGATGAGGATGATTCGGGAAAACTGTTTGGCATCAGTTTTTGATGATACAGAAAGTCCGTATTTTCATTAGAGGATGGGGGCTGTAACTGGATTCCCCTCTCCCTATCTGAACTCAATCGCCACCTGCTGCATCACTTTCAGATTGCACAGCCGCTCGGCGCACCCCTCATATACGGCCAGCTCCAGCAGCCCCGTAGAAGACACCGTCAGCAGCAGCCCCCGCCCGCCGCCCCGCCGGTCGTCGCAGTAGCGCGGACACATGCGCGTCAGCGTGTGCTCCCACACCCGCATGGCGAAGCCCCGCCCCGCCCGCAGCCGCTCAAACTCCTCGTATTCGAGGTTCAGATACGCGTTGCCGTATCCGTCAATATAGGCTATGTGCGTCACCACCCGGCTGCCCGACACCGCGTTGCAGTAGGGCGTGTATCGGTTCAGCCGCGCCGGCGCCGGCCCCAAGTCCGACAGCTGAGCCCCGTGGGCCAGCAGCGACGCCGCCTTGCACAGCAGGTCGCACGCCGCAAAGTTGCCCGCACCTTCCGCCGCCTCCGCGCCGCCTATCACCGCCATGCCGTCGCCCTCCGCCGCACCACCCCCTGCGGGGTCGCCGAACAGGGCGTGCGGCAGCTGGTTGTCCGCGCACAGGTAGTACTGCCCCCCGTGCCGCACCGCCAGCAGGGGGTGCTCAGCGTCGGCGCAGGTGGACACGTCTATGATGTGGATGGTCTCCGCAGGGAACTCCATGCACGCGTGCCGCGCCACAAAGATGGCCCGCTGCAGCTGGAAGGGCTCTATGTCGTGGGTGATGTCAACAATCTGCGCGTCGGGAATATAGGAGAGCAGCCTCCCCTTCATGCGGCCCACAAAGAAGTCGCGGCTGCCCCAGTCGGTCGTCAGCGTGACGATGGTCGGGCGGGACGGAGATATGGTGTTCATGATGGCGGCAGAGTTTTGCGTAACAGGGTGACATACACGCCGGACGCACCGCATACTGCTCCGCCCGGCAAAATGCAAAAATACGCCTTTTTTCTCATTCCGCCCCAAAAAAATTCCGCCGCCTCCGCCGCCCAGCCTCCGCCGCACCCGCCCCGTCCCCAATCGTAGGCGACCCCCGCCCTCAACCGTCCAAATGCAAAAGGCGGACTAATAAGAAAAAAAACGTATATTTGCACTGCGGACGGCTCCGCCCCGCAGAAGGGCATCGTCTCGGCAACCCGTTGCCCCACAATGCCGTCACCCGCCTCCCGCCCCGCCCCCGCCTCCCGCTATTACCCCCCAACCGCCCTCAAAAACACCGCACTATGCCAGCAAAAAGTATGACGATTGAAGAGATATTCAAAGAGAACGCAGATGGCCAACTCTTCGGAAAATGGACTCAGTTGAAGGCCCATTTCACCGAAGAATTGACGGCTGTGCCTCAGCAGTTCCCGCACTATTCCAAGCACGATGCCTCCCACTCCGAAGCTATTTTGGCGGCCATAGCGAAGATTGTTGCCCCCAAATACTTGAAAAAGTTCACCTCCTCCGACCTTTTTTTGCTGCTGGCTGCCGCCTACGGGCATGATATCGGCATGGCCGTTACCGCTGATGAGATGGATTCCGCCCTCAGCGACCCTAAGTTCTTGGTGCTGGTGCGCACCATACAGAGGAGCAAGGGACACCCGCTGAAGGAGTATGCCGACCATTTTGAGATACAGCCCGGAAAGTGGGAGTGGAAGAGTACACAAGTGACGGTGGGCTATGGAGAAGACTCGACATATCTGTTGGCAGAGCATTTCCGCCGGCAGCACCACCAGCGCAGCGCGAAGCATATCAAGGGTGACCCGAAAGTTCGAAGGACTATCAGTGACGAAGCACTCCTTGAAGTTGGAGAGGATGAGTGGAAGAACTTTGTTCCAGTGGTTGAATGATGCCGCTCAAAGTATAAGATATTTGTCATCAATACATTTAAACACATGGTGGGCAAGAGCTTTTCTGACATTTGGAATAGAATCATTCTGGAGGGTGTGCTGAGGTCTGGTTGTTACGAACACGATTTTCCGATGCTGGTAGAGATTAATGACGGAGGAAAAAAGGTGATAGTTATGAATGCTACAATGCTTGAATTTAGGTTCTTTTTGGAGAAGTTCTTGGAACATAACCATTGGTATCTCACATTCACTAAACACGAAGACTACCCAACAGTTCTGTGCAAAGTCCAACGTAAGTTGGAATCCGATATCGGGAAAAAGCTGTGTGAAGTACGCAAGGGGCGGCATTTTAGGGAATATTACCCCTGTCCGAAGGCCTTCGATGTACTATGGGTGAATTATGGTCGTCCTAATCAGAAGGTTGGATGGATGCTTTATCCTTTTTGCTATAGTTTTGTTGAGGATACTTACCGCTATAGTCCTAACCCCTCCGTGACCGAGGAAGATATAAAAGCAGCCCGCAAAAGGCTGCTAAAAGCCATTGAGAAAGGAAAATGTCATTTCTAATCCCGTGAAAGATTCGCTTAAACCCACTTCCCCCTCCTCCCCCCGCAGCGCCGACGGGGCACGCTTTGTGGTGTGCCGCGCCGCCGCGGGGGCGGGCAAGACCTACACCTTGGTGCGCCAGTTCCTCGAGCTGGCCTTCTCGTGCCCCGAGGCCGACTTGCCACAGCGCTTCCGCCGCATTCTGGCCATCACCTTCACCAACAAGGCCGCCAACGAAATGAAGGAGCGTATCCTCCGCGAACTCGGCGCCATGGCCCTCAACGGCGCCGACACCCCCATGGGCGCCGACATCGCACGCGCTCTCGCACTCGACTCCCTCACCCTCCGCCGCTACGCCTCCCTCGTCCGCTCCGCCGTGCTGCACAACTACGGCGACTTGGCGGTCTGCACCATCGACAGCTTCGTCAACCGCATTGTCCACACTTTCGCACACGACCTCGGCCTCCCGGCCAACTTCAACATCGCCGTGGATAACAGCGACTTGGTCCAGCACGCCGTGGACGACCTCATGGCACAGGTGGGACACGAGGGCGAGGAGGGCCTCACCGACATCCTCGCCCAATACGCCGCCGACCGCATGGACGAGGGCAAGGGCTTCCGCCCCGACAGCGCGCTGGCCGAACTGGCCGAACAACTCTTCCGCGAGGACGCGCCCGAATACCTCCGGCGCCTCCGCCACCTCTCGCCAGCCGACTTCAGCCGCATCGCCGCAAGCTACCGCGAACAAAACCGCCGCTACCAGTCGCAGTGCGCCGCCCTCGGGCGCCAGGGGGTGGAGGCTATGGCCGAGGCAGGGGTCCAAACCGACGACTTCTTCCACGCCAAGACGGGCGCCGGCGCCTTCTTCGAGGCCGTGGCCGAGGGCGCCGACAAGGACCCCAACTCCTACGTCCTCGCCTACCTCGAAGGCGACAAACTCGGCTCCGCCAAATGCCCCGCCGACACCGCCGACCGCCTCGCCGCCCTCAAACCACGCCTCCAGGCCCTCTACGCCGACCTCCGCGCCCTCCGCGACACCGAGGGACTCCGCTGCGCCAGCCGCCGCCAGATCCTCCGCAACTTACTCCTCGTCGCGCTCCTCAACAAAATGGGCGACCTCTCCGCCGCCTACTCCCGCCAAAACGAGGAGGTCCATATCTCCGAGTTCAACAAGCGCATCGCCGCCGTGGTGCAGGACGAACCCGCCCCCTTCATCTACGAACGCCTCGGCAACCGCTACCTCAACTACCTCATCGACGAGTTCCAAGACACTTCGCGTATGCAGTGGCAGAACCTCGTGCCGCTGGTCGAAAACGGAGTGGGCAGCGGCCACGCCTCCCTCGTGGTGGGCGACGCCAAGCAGGCCATCTACCGCTTCCGCCAGGGCGACGCCGAGCAGTTCGCCGCCCTCCCGCGGGTCGATAACCCCCTCCACGGCCGCCTCTTGGAAAGCCCCGGCGTGGGGATCGTCCAGCGGCTGGAACGCAACTTCCGCACCGCCCGCGCCGTGGTGGAGTTCAACAACAGCTTCTTCGCCTGGCTGTGCCGCACCAAGCACCCCGACAACCCACTCTTGGCCAACATCTACGCCGACCTCGAGCAGCAGCCCGTCCGCCCCGGCGGCCGGGTGCGCCACACCGTCGTGGACCCCTCTTCGTGGGAAGAACCCCTCGCCGTCCGCCTCGCCGACGATATCGCCCGCCTGACCGTGAAGGAGGGCTACCGCCTCGCCGACATCATGCTGCTGGCACGCACCAAGCGCCACCTCGCCGCCATCGGCCGCCGCCTGTCCCAGCGGGGCATCGCCGTGGTCTCCAACGAATCGTTCCTCCTCTCCAACAGCCGCGTGGTGCTGCTCTTGCGCTGCCTCTTTCGGCTGCTCTTGGACGAGGGCGACCGCACCGCCGCCGCCCAGGCCGGCCTCCTGATCGACTGCCTCCGCCCCCCCGGGGCAGGGGACACCCCGCCCATCTCTCCCCTCCAGCTCGTCGAGCGGCTCCGCCCGCTATCGCTCTACGACTGCTGCGAGGCCGCCCTCCGCCTCACGGGCGCCGCCCAAGTCGAGACCGCCTACGCCGCCACTCTCCTCAACGTGGTGGCCCGCTACTCCTCCACCCACCGCCAGGACGTGGGCGAGTTCCTCGAATGGCTCGACGACCAGCTGGCCCACGACCGCCTCTCTACCGCCATGCCCGAGGACATCGACGCCGTCCGCCTCATGACTATCCACAAGTCCAAGGGGCTCGAAGCCCCCGTGGTGCTCTACCCCATGCTGCCCCAGCGCGCCTACCCCATGCGGCTGTGGACCATCGTCCGGCCCGAAGAGGGACTGCTGCTCCCCGCCGCCTTGGTGCAGAACAAGAAGGGCGAGCACTCCACCTTCGACCCCCTCTTTGCCGAGGAGGAACAGAAACGGGTCTTGGACGACGTGAACATCGACTATGTGGCCATGACCCGCCCACGCGACCAGCTCCTACTCTACAGCGTCGGACCAACCCCGGCGGGCGAATATTTCCAGTCCTGCCCCGAGGCCGTCGAAACCGCCCCCGGCGTGCTGGAACTGGCGGCCGACGAGGGCGCCCCAGCCCCGTCTGCCGACAAATCCTCCGCCCCGTCCGCCGCACGCCGCGCCACCCCCGTGGAGCAGATCTCCTTCCCCCCGTGGCAGACCCGCATTGCCATCGCCGAACAGGCCGACCGGATTTTTGGCGCCATCGACGACTCCTCGCGCCAGCGGGGCATCCAGATTCACGAACTGCTCTCCCTCGTGAGCCACCGCGGCGAGGCACCCGACGCCCTCCGCCGCTATGCCCTCCGCCACCGCCTCGCCCCCGCCGAACAGGCCGAGCTGCAGGCCCTGATGGACCAGGTGCTCAACCACCCCGAGGCCGCCCGCTTCTTCGACCCCGGCTGCGAGAGCCTCTGCGAGTGCAGCCTCGTGTGGCAGGGCGAGGTGCTGCGCCCCGACCGTATCGTGCTGGCCGACGGCGAGACCTCGGTGGTGGACTTCAAGACCGGCCCCAACGCCGCCTCCCGCCAAGCCGAACACCGCCAGCAGGTCCAACGCTACTGCCGCGCCGTGGAGGCCATGGGCCGCCCCGCCGCACGCGGCTTCCTCCTCTATGTGAGCGCCGCCGGCTGCCAGGTGGTCCCCTGCTGACCGCCGGACGGGCCGGAGGCTCCCGGTGGGTCGGAAACCCCGGAAAGCCCTCTTGCCGTCCGCAGTCTGCCCCCAGGGGCTGACCATTTTATCGCCAATTCGCCACAAATCAAAAAAAAGTTGTATCTTTGCTTGTTCTTGTGTAGAGAATGATAAAACTTAATATAATGGAAGACAACAAATTGTTCAGTGAATTTCCCCCGGTGTCAACCGAAAAATGGGAAGAAGTCATCAATAAGGACCTCAAAGGTGCCGACTATGAGAAGAAACTGGTCTGGAAGACCCTCGAAGGCTTCAAGGTGAAGCCCTACTACCGCGCCGAAGACCTCGACAACCTCGAGTATCTCGAGAGCAACCCCGGCCAGGCCCCCTTCACCCGCGGCAAACAGACCAACGGCAACCTCTGGGACATCCGTCAGGATATCAAGGCCGACAGCATTGAGGAAGCTAACGCCCTCGCCGTCGAAGCCGCCGCACGCGGAGCCAACTCGCTGGGCTTCTGCGCCTGCAAGGCCGACACCGTCGAGCGCATGGAGGCCCTCCTCAAGGGTATCGACTTGGAGAAATGCAAGGTCAACTTCACCTGCGGCAAGGATATGCTCAAGACCCTCCGGCTCTTCGCCGAGGTGGTGAAGGCTCGCGGCTGCGACCCCGCCAAGGTGGCCGGCAGCTGCAACTTCGACCCCTGCGGCCACGCCCTCCTCTTCGGCGAATTTCAGGGCGGCGAAGAGAACGCCTACGCCTGCGCCAAAGAACTGGTGGAGTTCGCCAAAGACAACCTGCCCGGCTTCCGCGTGCTGACCGTCAACGGCTGCCATATCCACAACGCCGGCTCCAACATCGTGCAGGAACTCGGCTTCACCCTCGCCTCCGCCAACGACCTCATGGCGCGCCTCACCGACCTCGGCCTCAGCGCCGCCGACGTGGCAAAGAGCCTCGTCTTCAACTTCGCCACCGGCAGCAACTACTTCATGGAGATTGCCAAAATCCGCGCCGCACGCCTCCTCTGGAGCAAGATTGTGGAGCAGTACAACCCCGGCTGCGACTGCTGCGCCAAGGTGTTCATCAACGCCTCCAGCTCGGTGTGGAACAAGAGCATCTTCGACCCCTATGTCAATATGCTCCGCACCACCACCGAGACCATGTCCGCCGCCATCGCCGGCGCCGACAGCATCTGCACCAACCCCTTCGACATCGCCTTCAAGGAGGGCGACAGCTTCGGCTACCGCATCGGCCGCAACCAGCAGCTGCTGCTCAAGGAGGAAAGCTATATGGACAAGATTGTTGACCCCGCCGCCGGCAGCTACTACATCGAAAACCTCACCGACAGCATCGCCCAGTACGCCTGGCAGCTCTTCCTCGCCGTGGAAGAGAAGGGCGGCTTCGCCAAGGCCGTCCGCGAAGGATTCGTTCAGGCCGAGGTGGAAAAAACCGCTCAGCAGCGCGACATGGACATCGCCACCCGCCGCACCACCATCCTCGGCACCAACCAATACCCCAACCTCTTGGAGACCATGGCCGACAAGATTGAGAAGGAGAGCGCCTACTGCGGCAAAACCTCCTGCTGCTGCGGTGGCTTGGAGGTGAAGAAACTCCGCCTCTACCGCGGCGCCGAGGCTTTCGAGCAGCTCCGCCTCGACACCGAGAAGAGCGGACGCCGCCCCAAAGTGTTCCTCCTCACCTACGGCAACCTCGCCATGCGCAAGGCCCGCGCGGGCTTCGCCACCAACTTCTTCGGCGTGGCGGGTTACGAGATTATCGACAACCCCGGCTTCAAGACCGCCGACGAAGGCGTGAAGGCAGCCCTCGATGCCAAGGCCGACATCGTGGTGCTCTGCTCCTCCGACGACGAGTATGCCGACATCGCCGAGACCGCCTGCAAGGGCCTCTGCGGAAAGGTCAAGAGCGTGGTCCTCGCCGGCTATCCCAAGGATATGGTGGAGACCTACAAAGGCTATGGCGTCAACGAGTTCATCCATGTAAAAACCAACGTCCTCGACTGCCTCACCCAGTTCCAGAAACTATTCGGCATCGAGTAAGGTGTGAAACTCCTTCCCACGCTTGACAGGTATCTCCTGTTCAAGTACTTGAAGACCTTCCTCTTAGCGATGGCGCTCATTATCGTCATCGTGATTACCTTCGACGTATCGGAGAAACTTGACGACTTCCTCGGCAGCGAGGCCTCTCTGTGGGACATCGTGTCGAAGTACTACCTCAACTTCATCCCCGGATTCGTCAACCTCTACAGTCCGCTGTTTGTCTTCATCAGCGTCATCTTCTTCACCTCCAAGCTGGCCGGCAACACCGAGATTATCGCCATCCTCGGAAGCGGTATCAGCTACAGGCGCCTCCTCCGCCCCTACATCTACGGGGGCGGACTGGTGGCCTTGGTGGTGCTGGCTTTCGGCAACTTCCTCATCCCCGTGAGCAACCGGGCACTGGTGGCGTTTGAAAATCAATATATCTATACCCACCGGGCCGAGTATTTCAACAACATACATTTCCAAAGCCAGCCCGGCGTCCAGGTCTATGCCGACAGCTACGACGCTACCCAGCTCTGTGTGCGCGAGTTCCACCAAGACTACTACGACACCTCCCTCCACCTGCAAAAACGCCTCACGGCCGACTGGATTACTTTCGACACCGTTTCGGGCAAGTGGAAGTGCGTGGGCCTGTGCGTCCACACTTTCGACAGCACGGGCGAGCGGCTCTCCCCTCCCCACGACTGCGACATCACCCTCCCCCTCCAGCCCGACGACTTCAACCAGTACGCCGTGGACATCACCACTATGAACTCTGTGGACCTCTACAAGCACATCCTCCACGAGAAGATGAGGGGTTCCAGCACCGTGGTGGAGGCCAAGATTGAACTCTACCAGCGGCTGCTCAACCCGCTGGCCATACTGGTGATGACCTTCATCGGCGTGGGTGTCTCCAGCCGCAAGAGCCGCGGCGGCATCGGTCTCCATCTTGCCATCGGCATTTCGCTCGCCTTCGGCTTCATCGTCTTCATGAAGGTCAGCACCGTCTTCGCCGTCTTCGGCACCCTCAACCCCTTCCTCGCCGTACTGCTGCCCCAAGCCCTCTTCGGCATCGCCGCCGCCTACGTCATCCGCACCGCCCCCAAATAATTCTAACATTCTAAATTCTTAATTCTTAACTC
>DCJB01000020.1:0-32914 GCA_002317325.1 Bacteroidales bacterium UBA1711 | reverse complement strand
TAAATTCTTAATTCTTAACTCCCCCTCCATGTCCATCCCCGAAATCCAGCAGAGCATCATCGACGAGTTCTCCTGCTACAGCGACTGGTTCGAGAAGTACGCCTATATCATCGAACTGGGGCAGGAATGCCCGCTGATTGACGAAAAGGAGAAAACCCCCGAAAACCTCATTCAGGGCTGCCAGAGCAACGTGTGGCTCAGCTGCACCCACCGCGACGGGCGTCTCTTCTTCAAGGCCGACAGCGACGCTGTCATCACCAAGGGCATCATCGCCATCCTTATACGCGTCTTCGACGGGCAGCCCCCCAAAGACATCATCGCCGCCGACCTCGGCTTCATTGACGCAATAGGCCTCACCGCCCACCTCTCCCCCACACGCTCCAACGGACTCGCCTCGATGGTGAAGCAGATTAAGTATTACGCCCTGGCTCACGCCAACGACTAAAACCCGCCCGCCCCATGCAACCGACCAAAGAAACCCTTCGCAGCGCCATTGTCAACTGCCTCAAGAATATCTATGACCCCGAGATTCCCGTCAATATCTACGACCTCGGACTCATCTACAACATCGCCATCGACGACGAGTTCAACGTCAAGGTGCTGATGACGATGACCGCCCCCGACTGCCCCGAAGCAGAGTATATGTTCCAAGAGGTGCGCCAGATGATTGGCTATATTCAGGGCATCAAGGGAGTGGATGTGGAACTCACCTTCGACCCGCCTTGGAGTCCCGACTGCCTCACCGACGAGGTGAAACTGGAACTGGGTATGCTCTAAGCAATGAACCCCTCAACCCCTTCGGCTCTCGCTTGGCGCCGCTTTCGGCACAACGGCCTCTCGGTGGCGGCGCTGGTGGTGGTGGCCCTCTTCGCCCTCACCGCCCTGCTGGGCTATCTCATCACCCCCGACAGCACCCCCTACTGCAACCAGCAGTACCTCGAACTGGCCACCCTCAAGCCCATGAGCCGGGTCCAGTTCTCCTATATCGACGACGGGCAGCCCCGCCAAGAGGGCGGCTGGCTGCCCAAGATGCTCTTCGGCGAGCCGTTGGGCTGCACCGCCATCCCCACTTACCGCACCACCCCCGCGGGCGACAGCATCGACATTGAGGCCTACACGGGTTCTCAGCCCAACGACGGCGAGGTGCGGCGGGTGGCCCGCAGCCGCCTGATAGGGCAGGAGTGCCGCACCTTCCTCCTCGGCACCGACGGCTACGGCCGCGACGTGTTGAGCATGATTATCATCGGCAGCCGCGTGAGCCTCTCGGTGGGCCTCATCGCCATACTCATCGCCCTCGTCATCGGGGTCTCCCTCGGGGCGTTGGCCGGCTACTTTGGCGGCTGGGTCGATAAGCTGGTCAGCTGGTTCATCAACGTGGTGTGGTCTATCCCCACCGTCCTCTTGGTCATCGCCATCACCTTTGCCCTCGGCAAAGGCTTCTGGCAGGTCTTCGTGGCCGTGGGGCTCACCATGTGGGTGGACATCGCCCGCGTGGTGCGGGGACAGGTGCTCTCGCTGCGCGAGAAAGAGTTTGTCGAGACCGCCCGCGCCTTGGGCTACGGTTCCCTGCGCATCATCTTCCGCCACATCCTGCCCAACGTGGCAAGCCCCCTCGTCATCGTCTGCGCCTCCAACTTCGCCAGCGCCATACTGCTCGAAGCCGGCCTCTCGTTCCTCGGCATCGGCGTGCAGCCGCCCATGACCTCGTGGGGCACCATGGTCAAGGAAAACTACCACTATATCCTCCTCGACAGCGCCTACCTCCCCCTGCTCCCCGGGCTGGCCATTATGCTGGTGGTTCTTGCCTTCATGCTGCTCGGAAACGGGCTGCGCGACGCATTGGACATCAAAAAAAGTTGGTGAGTCAAAAAAAAGTCGTATCTTTGCACCCAATAAGAATACGGAAAGTACCATCCTAAATCATAATAACTATTTAAAAAACAATACAAATCATGAAAAACACTTTCAGATTTATGGGCTTGGCCCTCTTGGCCTGCACGCTGATGTTCACCAGCTGCAAAAAAGGGCCTTTCACTGTTAACGTGACTGTCAACAACAGCCAGTACGGCACCGTGACCGGAGCCGGCGAGTATGCCAACAAATCGCAGTGCACCCTCACCGCCACCGCCAACCAGTACTACAAATTCGTAAAATGGAGCGACGGCGACACCACCAACCCCCGCATTATCACCGTCACCAAGGGTGTTGACCTCACCGCCATCTTCGGCAACAACGCTGATGTGCGTTACGATTTCCAGGCCACCGCTACCGACGGCACCAACTGGGTCCCCACCTACTTCAGTGCCGGCCTAAATCAGGCTGCTGACGAGTTCATCTACCTTCTCTACGAGGACAAGGACAACAGCGCCACCACCCCCCATGTCTATATCTCCGGTCCCAATAAAACTGGTTCCTACACGTACGATGCTGACGATTACTACTGGTATTACTACAACAACGACAGCGATGTCTTTGAGTATTCCCCCGAACCCACCAAGGCTCTCTATCCCTTGTGGCAGCCCGAAACAATGTCCATCGCCGTCTCCGCCATTGACCTCAATGCCAACACCGTCTCCCTTATTGCTCAAGGTCAAGTCTATAATGCGCGCGACTACTACCAGGTTCCCTCCATCAACACTGTCAAGAACCTCTTCGTTTCTATTGACAGCAAGTTCATCAAGGCCGCCTTCTCCAAGGACGCTGCCAACGGTGACGCAGTTGTTGCTACCAGACCTCTCAAGAAATAAGTGAATTAATACCCAATCAAATAATTCTTTATCGTTATGAAGAAATCATTCAAACTCGCCGCCATCGCCCTCACCGCCATGGCCATGATGACTGCCTGCAACAACAATGCGGCAGAAGAAGTTGTTGATTCCACTCTGATTGAAGGCCCCGTGGCTGAAGAGGTCATCGACACCCCCATTCAGGAACCCGTCGTTGAGGAAGCACAGCCCGTCCAGACTCAGACCAAGAAGGCTCCCGCCAAGAAGAAAGAGGAGCCCAAGGTTGAGGAGAAGAAAGGCCTGACTATCGAAGTTGGCAACTCCCAGGTTGAAGTCAACGAAGAGTCCGTGAAGGTGAAACCCCTCAAGAAGAAATAATCAACCCTTCTCAAAAAGGAGACCGTCCCATGAGGGCGGCCTCTTTTTTTGAAATGAGAGAATGGTGAATTGACAGTTGATTCTGTCATTTCCACATTTTAGGATTGAACATTGCGACGCTTTATGAGTAAGAAAGTCTTTTTGCTCTCCGCAGTGGCGGCTTTAGCTGTCTGTGCCGCTTGCGGCCGTCAGGACAAAGCCATCGAGGAAGCCGCCTACCAGTATTCGTTTGCCATGGCAAACTACGACTTGGAGGGCGCCCGCCCCTTCGCCACCGAGGAGACGCTGAACACTACCTTTGTGGTGGCGGAGGCGCTGACGAATATGGTGGATAGCGCCTATATCGCTTCGGACACCCCCGCCACCATAGAGATTGACAACTTGCGCCGGCAGAGCGACACCACCGCCACTGTCACCTACCACAAGAAGACCCCCCTCCGCGAGACTACGGGCGAACTGGAGCTGCGCAAACGCGGCGGGAAGTGGCTCGCCCACGCCCCCTGCGAGGAGGACACCGTATACATCTGAGCCCGGCGCCGCTATTACTCTGCTGTGGCGGCGAGGAGCGTGTCAAGGCGGGCAACCACCGTGTCGTGGATGCGGAGGTTGATTTCGGGGTGGCTGCAATACCAGCGGACACTGCGGTTGAAGTCCTCGCGGGTCAGCCCCCGCTCGGCCAGCAGGCTGTCGTAGGAGGCCTCCATTTGGGGCTGCAGCGTGTCGTAGAGGAACTCGGTCTCCACGGCGTAGAACCCCTCAATGGTGTAGGCCTCTTGCAGGAACGAGGCCATCGTCTCTTCGTCTATCACGTCGTCGGGTATGGCTTCGGTGGTGCAGGAACAGAGGAGCGACAGTGCGGCGAGGGACGTAAAGAGCAGTGTATGGAGGTGCTTCATGGCGGGCGAGTGTTGGAACGGTTTTGCAAAAGTACACTTTTTTCGCCATATATCAGAAAAAAGTCGTATCTTTGCACCCGATTTCGTGAGACAGAAATCGTCGAAAAACGATTGAAAGGGAGTATAGCTCAGCTGGTTCAGAGCACCTGCCTTACAAGCAGGGGGTCACTGGTTCGAATCCTGTTACTCCCACCGACAAAGAGAAGCGAGAGCCCCCGGCTCTCGCTTCTCTTTGTGAACAGTGAACAGTAAACGGACAAATAGCAGATGCCTCACCATTCGTCAATTCACAACTCACAATTCACAAATCCCTATCTGAACGACTGCATTTCCACTAAGCGGCGGTAGAGGCCGGCTTGGGACATGAGGGTTTGGTGGGTGCCGCTTTCCACGATGCGGCCTCTGTCTATGACCACTATCAGGTCGGCGTGGCGGATGGTGGAGAGGCGGTGGGCGATGACGATGCTGGTGCGGCCCTTCATCAGTTCTTCTATGGCTTGCTGCACGGCCAGTTCGCTCTCGGTGTCGAGGGCGCTGGTGGCCTCGTCGAGTATGAGGATGGGCGGGTTCTTGAGCACGGCGCGGGCTATGCTGAGCCGCTGCCGCTGCCCGCCGCTGAGGTTGGCCCCGCGGTCGCCGATGGGCGTGTCGTAGCCCTGCTCCATCTTGTCGATAAACTCGTCGGCGTGGGCCACGCGCGCGGCTTCGCGGACTTCGTCCATGCTGTAGGTGTCCTGCCCGAAGGCTATGTTGTTGGCCACGGTGTCGTTGAAGAGTATGCAGTTTTGCGACACCAGCCCCACCTGGCTGCGCAGGCTGTTGATGTTCACCTCCCGCACGTCGTGCCCGTCGATGAGTATCTGCCCTTCGGTGCAGTCGTAGAACCGGGGCAGCAGGTCAACGAGGGTGGTCTTGCCCGCCCCCGAGGGGCCGACCAGCGCCACCGTGATGCCCGCAGGAATCTGCAGGTCGATATGGCGGAGGACATACACGGGTTCGTCGGTCTCGCCGGCAGGGTAGGCGAAGGTGACCCCGCGGTACTCTACTTTGTCGGCGAATCCGTGCAGCACGGGGGCGTCGGGCTGCTCGCAGATGGTCTCGTCGGCATCCATTATCTCGAAGAAACGTGCGGCCCCGGCGTTGGCTTTCTGCAGGTTGTTATAGACCCGCACCACCGACTGCACGGGCGGGATGAGGCGGGCGAAGAGGATGACGAAGAGGATGAAGACCGACGAGAGTATCTCGCCGCGGATGACGGCCATGCCGCCCAGCACGAGGATGAATACCAGCCCGAGGGTGATGAGTACTTCGGAGAGCGGGCTGCTCAGCTCGCGCCGCAGGGCCACCCGTATCATGGTGTTGGCGTAGTCGTTGTTGGCTTGGGCGAAGAAGCGGGCGCGGGCTTTCTCCTGCCCGAAGGACTGAAGCGGGCGGATGCCGGCCAGCGACTCTTCGAGAATGGCGAAGAGTCCGCCCAAGCGGGCCTGACCCTTGTCGGAGTTGCGGCGTAGGCTCTTCCCTATCTTCCCGATGAGCCATACCGCCACGGGCAGCACTACGAGGAAGTAGAGGAAAAGGCGGGGGCTGATGAAGACCAGCACGGCGGCGAAGACGATGACGTTGAGCGGGTCTTTGCCTATGGAGATGATGGAGGTCAGCACGCCCCACTCGATGTCGGCCAGGTCGTTGGACATTCGGCTGAGGATGTCGCCCCGGCGGCGGGAGTTGAAGTAGGAGACGGGCAGGATGGTTATCTTCTCATACACGTCGTCGCGCATACGGCGGGCAATGCCTGTGCGCATGGGGCAGATGCAGTACTGGGCGGCGTAGCGGCAGAGGTTGGAGAGGAACGAAAAGGCGAGGTAGGCTGCGGCAATGCCCATGAGGCAGGGCCAAAGGCCGTAGCGGGCTTTGAGGCGGGCGAGGGTGAAGGTCATCCACAGCGAGAGGAAGTCCTGCGACAGGGCGAAGGGAGGCAGCTCGGGCGGCGGCGCCGAGGTGCCGAAGAGCAGTTCTACGAAGGGCACAATCATCACAAAGGTGAAGAGGTTGAATAGCACCGCCAGCATATTGAAGAGGATGTTGAGGGTGATGCTCCACGGGTAGAACCTCAGGTATCGGAATACTCGCCAAATCTCTTTCATGGTTCAGCGTTTGTGGGTGATGGTGGGCGTGGGCGCGCGGTGCGGCTTCTGCCCGGGTGCGGCGCGGCGGGGCAGGGCGTAGGCGGCGGCGAGGCAGTATCGCTTGAGGCTTGGCACGGGGCGGGCTACAGTTTGGCGGGGTCGATATAGAACGCTGCCTCGGGCCCGTTGCAGGGGGTGCTGCAGCGCAGGGCGCACTCGGCGCAGAGGGTCTGCTCGCCGTGGAGGCGCTTCTTTACCAAGTCGCTCAGCCGCTCGCGCAGGGGGTCGAGGGCTATCTCGTGCAGCACTTCGTCGCAGAAGGCGTAGAGGAGCAGCGTCTTGGCGGTCCGCTCGCTGATGCCGCGGCTGCGGATGTAGAAGAGGGCCTGCTCGTCGAGTTGTCCGATGGTGCTGCCGTGCGAGCACTTCACGTCGTCGTTGTAGATTTCGAGGAAGGGCTTGGTCTCTACGTGGGCCTTGTCGGTGAGGAGGATGTTCTTGTTGGACTGGTAGGCCTCGGTCTTCACGGCGCCTTCCCGCACGAGGACATGACCGTTGAAGGTGCCGCGGGCTGAGTCGTCGAGAATGCCCTTGAAGAGTTCGCGGCTTCGGCATCCGGGGCTGGCGTGATCGACGAAGATATAGTTGTCGGCTTGCTGGTCTTGGTCGATGAGGTAGAGGCCGTGGGCCTGTACATCGCAGCGGGGGCCGCGCAGTGCCACTTCGGTGTGGTTGCGGATGTGGCCGCCGTTCAGGGTCACGGCCACGCTGCGGAACGACGCCCCCTCGTCTATGGCGGCGTATGTGTGGTTGAGCAGCCCGGCGGCGTTGTGGAGGTTCTGCAGTTTGTAGTACTCCACCGCCGCGCCTTCGGCGGCATGGATTTCGGTGACGTTGTTGGAGAATGAGGGTGCGTTGTCGTAGGTGTCGTCGCAGTGGATGAGCGTCACGCGGCTGCCCTTGCCCACCACCACAATGTTGTGGATCTGGAGGAAGAGACCGCGGCCGGCGTGCACCACAGACTGCAGCTGAAGCGGCTTGGCTACTTCCACCCCGTCGGGCACATGGATGAAGAGTCCGTCGGTGTAGTGGCTGTTGTTGAACTGGAGGTAGGGGTTGTCGGCGCGTGCGGCGGTGCCGAAACGGGGCAGAACCAGCTGGGGGAAGTCGCGCAGTGCTTCGCGCAGCCCGAGGGTCAGCACTCCTTGGCTGTCGGTGCGGCGGGGCGAGCGGCAGCAGCCGTTCTCTATCACCATGCGGTCGGCTTCAAAGCCCGGGATGTTGCAGCAGTGGGGCGAGACTTCGGCGCAAGCGTCGGCGGTGCCGGGCAGGGCGAGGTCTTCGCCTAATGTGTCGGTGTAATCGACGTTCTTCCACACTTCGTCTTTGTGCAGCCGGGGCTGAATGTCTTTGAATTGCTGTACTATGGGATTCATGTTGGTGGGTGATGATTGGTGGGTGTAGGGCGGGTCAGTGTGCACGGCCCAGAGCCAGCTCTTCGCGTATCCAGTCGTAGCCCTTTGTCTCCAGCTCCAAAGCCAGTTCTTTGGGTCCAGTCTTCACGATGCGGCCATCGTACAGCACGTGCACGAAGTCGGGTACGATGTAGTCGAGCAGCCGCTGGTAGTGGGTGATGACGACTGTGGCGTTGTCGGGGCGGCGGAGCTTGTTGACTCCCGTGGCCACAATGCGCAGCGCGTCGATGTCCAGCCCCGAGTCGGTCTCGTCGAGAATGGCCAGTTCGGGGTCGAGCATGGCCATCTGGAATATTTCATTTTTTTTCTTCTCGCCGCCGCTGAAGCCTTCGTTCACTGAGCGGTTGGCCAAGGAGGCGGTCATCTCCACTACTTTCTTTTTCTCTTCCATCAGCCGCATGAACTGGGGCGCGGATAGAGGGTCGAGTCCGCGGTATTTTCGCTGCTCGTTGACAGCGGTGCGCATGAAGTTGGTAATGCTCACGCCGGGTATTTCTACGGGGTACTGGAAGCCGAGGAATATGCCTTCGGCGGCTCGCACGTCCACCGGCATTTCGAGGATGTTCTTGCTTTTGTATATCACTTCGCCTTGGGTGACGGTGTATTTGTTGTTGCCGGCAATCACGCCGGCCAGTGTGCTTTTGCCGTTGCCGTTGGGTCCCATGATGGAGTGAACTTCGCCGCGGCCAATCTCGAGATTTACTCCCTTCAAAATCTCTTTATCGCCAATGCTGGCGTGCAAATTGCGGATGGACAGTAAGGTCATACAATGCTTAAAGTATTAATTGTTATTTTGTTGCAATGGAGGGTACAGGCTCCGTCTCCCCGCAAAAGTACGAAAAAAAGCCGAGTCTGCCAAAAAGAAACCGCACTAAGCACCTCGGCACGGCTCACCCCCCCCCACGAGCCCCACTGCCTTACTGGAGCTTTTCTACGGTTTATGCTCAATTTCTTTCGGTTTATTACATTGGTACCATCGGTAAAATATGAAATCTTCGGAATAAACCGCTGAAACTTTCGGTATAAACCACCGTTTTTATCGGATTTGTATATTTTCTTCGGAATAAATTACCATTTTTATCGGCATGGACTACCGATTTCTTCGGAAAAAATACAATTTTCTTCGGAAAAAACTTCGCGAGTTAACAATTTTATCTTATTTTTTGCGTTGTTATGGAAAAACAACCCACTTATGACCGAGTTCGATGAATACTTCCGCCAAGGCGAGGCGGATTCTTGTCGCCGCGCCAGCTACTGGCAAATAGCCGTAGGCCTGCAGGACGTGGATCGCCTCAAGCCGTCGAAATACCTCTTGGATACCGCACAGGAACATATTGAGGACAGAATATCAATAGGAGAAGTGTCGCGCCGAATCAGCGCCTACTACCAAACTAAAAAAGGACGGCAGGAAAGCGCCGGCACCAGCGAAGCCGACACCGTGGCAGCCCGCATTGTAGCCCTCCTCGCCGAGGAGACTTTCTCTTTCGCCCCCACTATGCTTTCATCTATCCACCGCCGCCTCTTCGTTGGCGTGCTGCCCCATGCCGGCGAATACCGCACTTACAACATTAGCAAGAAGGAGTGGGTTCTCGACAATGCTTCGGTGCTATACTCTTCCGCCGATATGATAGCCCCCACTCTGGATTATGATTTCGCCCAAGAACGCAAAATCTCTTACGTCCGGCTCTCCCCCGCAGAACTGGTATCCCACTTCGCCTCTTTCATCAGCGGAATATGGCAGATTCACCCCTTCGGCGAAGGCAACACCCGAACTACCGCCATATTCGCCATCAAATATCTCAACCAGCTGGGCTACAGAGTAGGCAACGCCCCCTTCCATCAGCATTCGTGGTATTTTCGCAATGCACTGGTGCGTGCCAACTACCAGAATGTGGAACAGGGGGTAGAACGCACTGGCATTTTTCTGGAACTCTTTTTCCGCAACTTGCTGTGGGGCGAACACAACGAGCTGCACAACCGCTACACCCACATTCGCTGGGGCAGCGACAGAGAACGCCCGTCGGTCGTCTCTGAAGGCGTAAGCGAAGCAAATCCCGCCGCCTACGGCGACACAATCGCCACTTACGGCGACACAACCGGCATCTACGATGACTCTACCGCCACTTACTTTGGCCGTCCGGCAGCCATTGTTGCCCCTTCCGCCGCCCCTTCCGCCGCCCCTTCCGCCGCCCCCTCTGCCAAGCTCAAGACTTCCGTTGAGATTCTCCGCATCATGCGGCTGCGGCCCTCTGTCACCGCGGCGGCCATTGCCGAGGAACTGGGGCGCAGCCAGCGGGCTATCGAGATGCAGATTGCCCGCCTCGCCAATGAAGGCAAGATTCGGCGCCACGGACCCAACAAAGGGGGATTCTGGGAAGTGCTGCCCGCGCCCGCCCCCCCCCCCCGCAGATTGAGGGCCAAAAACAGCCGCGTGGGGTTAAAAAATCATAAATAGCGGGGCGCTGAGAGTACAAAATGAGACCGAGAGACTCTATTATGCGCAAGAGGCCCCAACCGAGGGCGGCGGAGCCTCGGCCTCAAGATAAAGCAAGCGCCATGAATGACAAAAAATACACGAAAAACAGCATGATTGAAAAATAATTCGTACCTTTGTGCGATTATTCCTAACCTGTTTTGGTCCGCAAAATGGGCTTTTATGGGTATATAATGGTCTAATAAAGAATAAATAAAATACAGATAACATGAAAAGAGGATTATTGGTCATCGGACTCATTTTCGCCATGGCGGCGACATCTGTCCGTGCTCAGGTCACGTATTGCTATCGGCAGGACTTTGAAAGTGCGACACCGACAGGCTACTCGGTTTCGACTGGCGGGGCCACCCAGACAAGCATCAAGTCCGGCGGCGCCCGCGCGATGAAACTCACCCACACCCGCAATCAGGAAGTGGTGCTGACGCTCGACACGCTGGACTTCTCCGACAGTGCGGCGTGGAATTACTACACGCTGGAGTTTATGCACATAGCCTTTATTGACCCGTTGGATTGCGCTTCGGGAGACAGAACTAACATCTGCCGCGTTGAGGTGAAGCGCCCCGGGCAAAACAGCTGGATGCAGCTTAACTCGTCGCACTACAAGACCGACCCCGGAAGCAACCAGTTCCGCAATGTGGGTTCGTTCAGCAAGCGTTCCTACGACACATGGACGTCGGCCACCGCGGCTTCAAATATGCTGTGGCAGAAGGAGCGGTTCGACATTGAGCAAGTGTTTCAGGGCGTGCCGGCCATCGACCGCCAGCTGATAGTCCGCTTTATTATCTGCGCCCGCACCGCCAACACAGGCGTGCAGGGCTGGTATCTCGACGACATCACCATTCGAGCCTCCAGCCAGCAGATGGTGGCGCCCAAGCTGACGATGATTTCGTTCCCCGACAACATCAAGTACCCCAGCAGCCGCGGCGCCCGCTTGGTGGCCAACCTCAGTACCAGCGTGTCTGCGGGTATCAACTCCGATTCGGTCTATGCCGAGTATCGGGTGGGCAACAGCCCGACAGTGCACCGCGCCTACCTCCACCCAACTACGGCGGGCGGGTCGCGCTATGTGGGGCGCATCCCATTCCACGGCTACGACACCGTGATGACTTACCACCTCGTGGTCAAGGACTCCACCCGCAACAACAACACCTCTTACTACCCCGAGAACGCCAACCAGTGGGAACGCTACCGCTGCGTGCGCGGCATCACGCACGACCAGCCCATGGCCGCCACCACCCAGTCGTCGTCCGACTTTCCCTTCCCCTACTACGCCGACAACCGCTCGGAGTTCGTCTATGACAGTCTGCTGATGGCAGAACTGGGGTACGGGCCCGGCGCTATCAAGACGTTCCGCTACCGGGTGGCATCATCGCTCCAGCGCGTGACCCGTCCCCACCTTCAGATTCGCATGGCCAATGTGCCCAACTCCTGGACAACCACCTCCACGAGTACGGCCTTCACCACCAACGCTATGCAGATAGTCTATGACTCGGCTTTCGTCATCGAGCAGGCCGCAGCCAACAGCGAGCAGACAGTGACGCTGCAGGATACCTTTTTCTACTCCGGCGGCGACCTGCTGGTGCAGATAATCTATAACGGAGACCAAAATGTGCCGGCCACCCCGCTGCGCCACGCCTCCACACCCTTCAACAAGCAGTCTCTTTACATGACCGGCCACGAGGCCTACCTCTCCTATAACCCGTTCACCGACTTGGAGCCGTTTACTACGGCCTACACTCTCGGCACCCGACCCTGGGCGCGTTTTTTTGAAGTGAAGAACGTTCCGCTCATCTACGACTGCGGCGTTTCGGGCTTCGCCTACCCCAGCTACACCACCCCCTGCAACGCCGGCACCGACTCGGTGGTAGTGTGGCTCAAGAACTACGGCGTCAGCCCCATGAACAGCGTCAGCCTCTTCTACAGCATTGACGGCGGCACCCCCGTGCAGCACACTTGGAGCGGCACCCTCAACGGCGGCGACAGCTGCCGCGTGCTCATGAACGCCTCGCAGACCTTCACTGTGGGCTACCACACCATCCGAGCCTGGGTGGATGACAGCATACTGGTGGGCAGCACACGCTACCGCGACCACGAGCCCTTCAACGATACCGCCAACAGCCCCTTTGCCGCCTGCCAGGGCGCCTACAGCGGCACCCGCACCATAGGCCAGGCCGGAGCCAACATACCCACGCTTGAGAAACTGCTCTACGCCCTGAGCCGCTGCGGCATCAGCGCGCCCCTCACGGTGAAGCTGCCCGCCGGCACTTACGACGTGACCAAGTTCCCCTACATTCCCGGCACTTCGGCAACCAACTATGTGCTCTTTGAGCCAGTGAACGCCAGCGCCCGCGTCACCTTCCGCCGCAGCCGACAGGGGGTCAACACCAACGCCGAGGCACTGGTTGACCTCACCGAGGCCCGCTCCATACGGTTCAACAACATCCGTTTTGCCAACGGCACCAACAACGACAACCGCTGCAACACGCTGGCACTGCTCGGGACTAACAGCAACCACTGCCAGTTCCTCAACTGCACTTTTGTCGATAGCAACACCGTGACCGCCATGGCCGTGGATATGCTGAATACGGGCGAGGCCGACTCGGTGCTGGTGAGCAACTGCACCTTCGAGGGCGGCCAGACCGGCGTGAACGTCATGGGCCCCTCGCCCACCAACCGCTCCCGCCACAACATAGTCCGATTTAACTACTTCAAGAACCAGGCCAACACCGCCATCAGCGTGGTCAACCAGAACGATGTGTGGGTCGATAGCAACTTTGTTGACGACGTGTTGTCCAACACCAGCTTCATGATTCTGGGGCAGTACCTCTATGAGGGCAGCCGCATCACCCGCAACCGCATCTACTCCACCAAGGGAGCCAGCTGCATAGGCGTGTCGGACGTTTATGGCTCCAGCACCGACTACTTCCTCATCGCCAACAATATGCTTGTGTGTCTCGACGACGGCACCGCCAACCAGCTCACCACCCCGCTCAATATCATCAAGGGAACTTATATGCGGGTGGCCTTCAACTCGGTGAGGATGAAGGCCCATTCGTCGCGCGTGGGCATTGCTGCAGCCACCTTCGGCGGCGGGGTCATCAGCGAGAGCTACTTCCAGAACAACGTGGTGGCCTGCTTCGACTCGAACAACTTCGCCTTCTCCTTCATGCCGGGCGACTACACGTCAACCCTCCATGTGGACCACAACTGCTACTACTCTATCAGCGGCGTGCTCAACCGCCTATACACCGACGACGGAAGCACCTCCTTCAACAACCTACAGCAGTGGAACAACGCCATTGCGTGCGAGACGGGTTCGGTGTCGGGCAACCCCAACTTCACCAACAGTTCGGTGAGCCGGGTTGACCTCCGTTCCTTCAACGCTATGCTCCGCCACACGGGCGTTGCCGTGCCGGGCGTGACCATCGACTTGTACGGCACCACCCGCAACAACCCGCCCAGCATGGGCGCCTACGAGGTGCAGGCGCTGAATGTCGATTTCACCCCCATTTCGTTTGTCACCCCCTACGAGGAATACTGCGGCGCCCCCGCCTCCATACCCGTGGAAGTGGCCTTCCGCAACACGGGCAGCGGCACCTACACTTATACCCCCGCCACCGCCATCAACGTCTATTACAGCATTGACAACGGCGCAGTCCAGTCTTTCAACATCACCAACCGTTCTTGCGGGCCCGGCGACACCATCACCTTCCTCTCCACCCGCACCATGAGCCTCCCCTACGGGGCCAACAACTCCGACCGCACCTACCACATCAGATGGTGGGTGAAGTGCAGCGCCGACCCCGACGACTTGAACGACACCGCCAACTATACGGTCCTCTCCCGCTATGCCGCCGCCGCACCCACGGTCATCAACCAAAACGTGCCCTACGGCACCGCCGCCACCGTCACACCCTCGGCCGGCGTTGACCTCTGGCCCGTCAACTACTACACCACCACCACCGCCCGCAAGCAGCGCGCCGGCATTTCGTGGTACCGCTCGCTCAACGACGACGAGAAGTTCTACTATGGACCGTCGATCACCACTTCGCCGCTCTTTGCCGACACTACGTTCTATATCTCGCAGAAACGTAACCTGCCGTTGGTCAAGATAACCGAAGTGCAGGTGAACCGCACCGCCCCCGGCGCCACCAACCCCATGCCCTCGTTCATGAACAGCAGCACCGCCTTCGCAGTGGAGCTGACCAACGTGGGCGACTATCCCGCCAATCTCGAGGGCGACTCTATCCTCGTCATCATTTCCAACGCTGCGGGCAAGGTGTGGGTGCTGCCCAACGTCACCATCCAGCCCCACCAGTGCCTCGTCCTACAGTTCAAGGCCATGACCACCCCCAGCGACTCGACCCGCACCATCTTCTCACCCAGCACAGCCGTGGCCTCGGTCTCCTATAACACCAACTTCGCCGTCATCTATCGCGACGGAGGCGGCATCGCCGACGCTGTGGCCTTCAACAGCGTCACCACGGCCTCTTCGACGCAGACGCTGAAATGGAGCACGCAGAATGTGCCGCAGACCGTGTGGAAGGGCAACGGCATTGCCATGGGCACCACTGCCATTGCCGGCGCCCGCCGCATCAGCTGGCCCACCAGCACCTCCACCATTTCTAACACCTCCACCCACTGGCAGACAGCGGATGCCAACCACCTCATGCAGATAGGCACCGTGGAAGACAACCTCATTCTGTACACCGACAACGGGTGCGAGGGCAACCGCTCGGCCGTGAACCTCCACGTCACCGGCATACCCAACACCGACGTGGCCGTGGATGCCCCTGTGGTCGATACGGGCTGCAACCTCACCACCGCCGAGACGGTGTCGGTCACTATCCACAACTATGGTTCGCAGACCGCCAACGGCATTGTGGCCAAGTACAGCCTTAACGGCGGCTCCACCGTTGCCGGCACCTACCAGGTGGGCAGCCTCGCCTCACAGTCGGCCCGCACCATCACCTTTGCCAACACCATCAATATGCACGCCCACAGCGACACAGTCTTCAACGTGAAGGTGTGGGTGGATGCAGTAAGCACCGACGGCACCGCCCGCCGTGCCAACGACACCAACAGCGCCTCCTTCCTCTCGCGCTATACGCCCGACATTCCTGCTGTTCCCGCCACCCTCTCGGTCAACTACGGACAGACTACCACCATCACCCCCACCAACTTCCCCACCAATAGGGCCAAGGCTGTGTGGCTGAATGCCGTCATGGAGGTGCTGGACACCACCAACGGTCCATTCACCACCCCCAACATCTACCACGTCGATACTTTCTTCTGCCAGTATGTGGGCTTGGTTGACGTGCCTTCGACACATGTGGGCACGCTGGCCTCCATCATGAGCAACAACTTCCCCTCGCCCTACAACCCCAAGATTAAGTTTGTGCGCGAGCAGTACCTATACACTGCCGACCAAATTCAGGCTGCAGGACACGCTGCGGGCATCATCAGCTCGGTGTCGTTCTATCTGAACAGCCTCGGCAGCAATGTCACCAGCTTCAATTTCTCCAACTACACCATCAACATGAAGCAGGTGTCGCAGACCACCTTTGCCAACACCACCTTCATCACCGGCGCCACACAGGTCTATCACAACACCAACCTCACCCTCACGCCCGACAACATCGGCTGGGTGCACCACGAGCTGGATACGCCCTTCCAGTGGAACGGCACCTCCAGCATTTTGGTTGAGGTAATCCGCGAGCTCAGCACTGCCGCCATCACGGCTGGCGCCAACACTAAGTACACCGCGCAGGCCAATACGGTCATCACCAAGCAGGCCGCCAATAACACGGCACACACCTCCACTACCGGCACCAAGGGCAACAACCGGCCCGACATCATGTTTGGCTTCCTCGAGCCAGAGGGCTGCGCCTCGGGGTTGTCCGCAACGCTCATCAACGTCACCGGCACTCCCAACGTGGATGCCACCATCGAGTGGCCCGCCGGCACCGACACCATGACAGTTGCCTCCTGCGCCTCCACCGCCCTGAACGTGAAACTCACCAACCGCGGCAGCACCAACATCAATGCCTACACCCTCCGCTACAAGGTTGATAACGCCGCCTGGCAGCAGACTACGGGCAACGCACAGGGCCTCCAGCTGGGTCGCTCGCGCACGGTGCCGCTGATGAGCCAGTCGCTCACTCCCGGCCGCCACACAGTCACCGCTGTGGTGCAGGTGACGGGCGACAACATCACCTCCAACGACACCATCGTCCACACCTTCAACGTCAAGTTCTGCGCCGGCTCCTACACCGTGGGCACCAACCCCGGTCCCCGCGGCTACAATTCGCTCTCCATCGCCCTTGACACCTTGGCCAACGCCGGTGTGGCCGGCAACGTCGTCTTCTTGCTGAAGGAGCAGATTCACTCCGGGCAGTTCAACATCGGACACATCCCCGGCACCTCGCCCACCAGCACAGTCACCTTCACCACCGACAGCATGGCCAGTTCGATTGCCCTGATAAAGCATACGCCCACCAGCGCCGCCAACTATGTGATGAAACTCGACGGTGCCGAATATGTTAACTTCGACTGGGTCGATTTCTACGGAAACTACACCACGGGGTCGGCCAACACCATCTACGCCAACGTGCTGCAAATAGAGAACTCCAGCCATATCAACTTCACCAACTGCACCATCCGCAGCAAGAAGTCCGCGGCCTCCTCTACCAACGCCAACTTGGTGCTGCTCGGCGACAACAACAGCTATATCACCATCAACCACTGCCTGTTGGACAGCGGCTACTATGCTGTCCGCACGCTGCCCACCAATGTGCACAGCCACAACATAGTGGTGTCCAACTGCGACATTCTCAACTTCTGGTACCGCGGTGTCAATATCCGCAACTGCGACACGGTGTTCATCCTGCACGACAGCATTGCTTCGGGTGTGACTGTGGCGGGCAAGCCCCTGCAGGGCATCTATGTGGCCAACGCCAACCGGGTGAGAATTGAGAAGAACTTTGTCTATCTCGTCGATAACGCCACGGGCGGCAAACGTGGCATTCAAATTTCCAACTGCAAGGGTACGAATATCGAGCGTGTCACGATTTACAACAACATGGTCTCGGTCTATGGCACAGCGGTGGCTTCGCTGCCGTCTTCGTGCATTTGGATCGACTCCACGTCGAAGTTTGTGAACGTCTATTTCAACACATCCAAACTCTATGCGGGAGTTACCCAGGCCACCACCCGCACCTTCAGCTGCCAGCTCTCCTCCAATGTCCATGTGCTGAACAATATTTTCTCCAACGAGAGCAAGGGCTATGCCTACTATGTGGCCATCGACACCTGTGTGGCCAACTCCAACTTCAACGTCTATTACTCTACCTCCCTGCCCGACACCAACGCCCGCACCGGCGTCATCACCCGCAAATTCGCCCACTGGGGAGGTGTTGACCCCATCGGCCTCGACAGCCTCCGCATCATCAACCAAAAGGACCAGAACTCCTTTGAGGATATGCCCTATCTGGTTGGGACCACCGACCTGCGGGTGGCGCTGGCCCAGTTTGCCGGTGTGGCTCAGTACAACTCCGATGTGCCGCAGGACATCTTTGACAACGGACGACCGCAGATTCCTGCTCCCACCATCGGTGCCCACGAGTTCAACCGTTTGGCCACCAACGTGTCCATTGCCGAGATACTCTCGCCCAAGATGCCGGCTACCACCACGGGATCCAATCCCGAGGTGCTCAACATCGAGACCGACTCTATATTGGTTCACGTCCGTTTCTACAATAACGGCAACTCCGCCATCTCGGGCTGCACCTGGCAGGCCTTCTTGGATGGCACCAACCCGCTTGAGATTTCGGATTCGCGCAGCCTGCCGAGGATGAACCTCCGCACGATGTATGAGGACAGCGTCCGCATTGCTTCGCCCTACGGCTATGTTGATACGCAGCGTGTCGTCATCGTTCTTGAAACGCCGGACGGAGTCTATGACGACGACGGTTCGGACAATATCGACACCGCTGTCTTCTTTGTCTATCCCGCCTACGACCTCAAGGTGCAGTCCATCGCCATCACCAACAACGAACCTGCGGGCTGCCGCCTCTTTGCAGTGCCCATCACCTACACCATCAAGAACGATGGCAAGAAGGACTTCCCCGGCACGCGTGACTTCTTTATCGGCTATGACTTCTATTGTCAGGGCACCGTGCAGCCCACTTCGGGATTCCCCGGCTCTTACTACCCCGGCGAGTACACCCAGTTCGGCGAGGGCAACGACCTGCCTGTAGGCACCACCCGCGACATCACCAACACCATGCACTTCCCCAACATCTATCCTCACGGGTTGACATCCGACATCACGGTCAAACTGCGCGGCGCTGTCACCTACCAGTACGACCCGAAGCACTTCAACGATACCTCGAACTATATCTCCGTCACCTCCAACCACACGCCCGAAAGTCCTGTGGGAAGCGACACTACGGTGGACTACGGCTCCTACGGCAACCTCTGGGCCACCGAGACAGATGGTTTTAACGCCAACGGCACACCCATCAACCGCGTGATACGCTGGCACCGTTTGGCGGACACCACCACCGGCGAGTACTTCTACAACGGCACCAACAACTACAACCGCTCGACCCACTGGAGCAACACTCCACAGTACTTCCACGACTCAACCTACTATCTGAGCTGCCTGAGCAACAAGAACTGCACCAGCTACTACAGCCCCATCCATGTGGGCATCAACGCCCCCCTTACCTCCGATGTGTCTATCTCCGAGGTGGTTTCGCCGAGGGCTTCGGGCCGTGTCTATCTCGAGTTGGACACTGTGAAACTGCGGGTGGCCAACTATGGCTCTTCGCCCGCCAGCAACATCCCCATCCACTACAAATGGATGAACGCCAACGGCAACCAGACACTCGCTGAGTGCGACGACACCGTGCGTGTCACCATACCCGGACGAGTGGGCGACAGCGTGAGTACCTACGTCTTCTGCTTCGACACTTTCCTGATGGTCAACCAGCCCTTGAGCAACGTCGGCTATCAGCTGCAGGCCTGGGTGTCGCTGCCCGAGGATATGCAGCGCGGCAACGACACGCTCCGCTATGCACACACCTTCAGGGCGCTTGCCGAGAACTGCTACGACTCTATCCTTGCTATGGCCCCGGACGAGGCGGTCGGCTTCGACATCACCAAGGTTTCTTACAACAACCTCGACTTCGAGCTGCCCGACAACTTCGGCCGCAGCAGCAGCAATATGGCCCACTATAGTCCCACGCTTGACAATGCGCCCGTCATCTATGTCACCCACGGGACGACAGACACTCTCGCCGTCACCGTGGCCAACAATGCTGACGAATCCGACACCATGACTACCGCCAGCCTCTGCATTGCCATCGACTTCAACCGTGACGGCCAGTACGACCTCTCGGGCATTGAGAATATCACCAAGGTGGGCAACACACGTGGCGTGAGCGTCACCAGCCGACACGCCTATAAGCAGGAATTTACTATTCCGCCGCAGGCCCACTATGGGTTTATGCGCATGATGGTGTGGGTTGACGGAGACAATACCGCCTACATCAACGGCTTCCGCAACAAGAGCATCAACGGGCAAATTCAGCAGTATATGCTTTTTGTTCAGGAACCCGACTCGGTGGTTGACATCGATGCCGCTGTCACCCGCGTGGTGACTCCCGCCAAGCATATTGTCACCGAGGAAGACACCACCGTCACCGTTATGCTTGCCAACAACGGCAAGGTTCCGCTCACTTCCGCACAAATCGTCGGCGCTTTCTACAACAACATCGGCGGCAACCATTTTGACACCATCAACTGGACGGGCAGCCTCGCGCCCGGCACCAGCGAGCCTGTCACCTTCCGCCGCGTGAACTTCTACGAGGGGACTACCGACCTTATGGCCAAGGTGATAGTGGCCGGCGACACAGTCTTCACCGACAACGACTCGCTCCGCTTCCGCTTCCACCGCTTCCATGTTGTCGAGCTCCGCTTTATCGACAGTTTCGACCAACCCATTTCTAAGTGGTATGTGCCTACGGGATTCAACAACTACCACCACAACTACTTCGACCGCTCTACCCCGGCCAAGAGCCATATCAATGCCCCCGCATCGCAGCCCAACGCCTTTGTCACCGGGCCCACGCAGGTGGTCAGCACGGGCACCCGAGGCAACCGTTCCGAAATCTATACCCCCATCATCGACATTTCGCAGATTCAGCCCGACACCATCAACTTTGAGCTCTGCAAGAATATGCTCAATGGAAGCCATTTGAAACTCCAGTTCTTCGACTATATGGGTCTGTGGCAGGATGTGGATTATCCCGCAGGAGAGCATCATGCTCCGCAGAACGGCGCTAAGTCGTACGAGGGGGACACCACCTCGTGGTATGATGACCCCGAGGGCTGGACCGGCAGCACGGGTGCGGGCGAGTATGTGTCCTATATGCTACCCACCTCTCTCATACGCGGCGACTTCCCGCAGAACCTGCAGTTCCGCTTCGTATATACCACGCCGATTGACGTTTCTGGCGCCTCCTTCGGCGACGGTGTGGCAATAGACAACTTCAGGGTGGGACGCGCCCGCCGTGCTGTGGATGTGGGCGTGACAGATATTGTCTATCCCACCAATCCTAAGTTTGGCGAGACCATACGTCCTACTGTCAAAATCAAGAATTACGGCACCGACAGCATCCGCAACTTCGAGGTGGGCTATGTGCCTTGGGGCCACTACCTGCCGATGGAGGCTCGCTGCGAGCTGACTATCCAGCCGGATTCTGAGGTGCTCTACACCTTCCCCGACCCCTTCACTATCACCAACAACTTCCCCGACACTTTCAATATTGCCGCATTCACCAAGCCTGCAACGGACTACTACTGGGACAACGACACCTGCATTAAGGCCTTCGGACTCTCGCCCTTGGCGAATGACTTGCAGATGCTCCGCATCCTCTCGCCTATGTCCAGCGCTGTGGCGGGCGACACTATTCCCATCACCGTGGTTATTCGTAACTTCGGCACCGAGGAGGTTGACGAGTGCGATGTCTATTACACCTACAACGGCGGTGCGCCCATCCGCGAGCATATCCGCTTTGCCGACTATCTGGGCCGCAATCTCGAATCTACCGAGACTTTCCCGCACACCTTCACTACCCGCCGCGAGCGCGCGACTATGGGCACTATGCGTGTGACGGCATACTGCGACTATGCACGCGACAGCTACCGACTCAACGACACCATTTCTAAGACAACGCAAGGCCGTGCCGCCATCACCGATTTGGAGGCCTCCTCGTTCTTCTTCGATACCCGCGACCACACGGGCGTACGTATCGGTCTGTCGGTGGCTAATGTGGGCGCGCGCGCCGTTTCGGACTTCGACGCCTGCTTCTTTGTGGACCGCGACCCCAACACTCTCTCGTGCGATCATGTCCACATCGACCCGCCGCTGCCCGCCGGTTCGCAGATGGTCTATCTCTTCGACTCGGTTATGGCCACCCGCACCTCGCCGTGGGAGTACTGCACCGCATGGGTCTCCGTTCCCGACGACACGAACCACACCAACGACACCACCCGCCTTGCTGCCGAAATGCATACCGACTTGGCGCTGCTGCGCGTCGAGGTGGAGGAGAACCGCTACGACTCTTGCCGCGTCCGCTTCGTTATTCGCAACGAGGGCAACATCACCTTCTACAAGCCCATCACCATGCAGTTCACCATCAACGGACTGAAGGTGAAGGCCACCATTCCCGACAGCCTCTACTTCATACAGCCCGGCGAGACGCGCCACATCCTGATGGTGAAGAACGGCCGCGAGGTGAAGGTGCCGCAGTCTTACGAGCGTATCTATACGGGCCAGGGACAGCTCCTCGACATCGACGCCGACTACGAACTGGTCAACAACAAGACGAACAACATTGTTGTGTTGAACTATTTCGAGGGCATTGAACCCGTTGAGAGCGCTTCGGGATTTGTGGTTGAGCAGAATGTGCCCAACCCGTTTGACAAGACCACTAAATTCGACTTTGCCATTCCCGCCCGCGGAAGTGTCCGCCTGACCGTGACGGATGTGGTCGGGCGGCAGGTGTTCGAGTCGGTGAAGGTCTATGACGAAGGCCGCCACACCGTCACGATGGATCGTCGCGACTGGGCCGCAGGAGTCTATTACTACACCGTGGAGTATGACGGCGAGAGCCAGATGCACAAGATGATTGTACGCTAAGTGCTCGACCGTTTTATTGCTAACATTGACCGGCAGCACCTCTTCCCGCAAGGGCAGGAGGTGCTGCTTGCCGTCAGCGGGGGGGTGGATTCGGTGGTGCTGACCCACCTTATGCGCGAGGCGGGGTATCCTTTTGCTATGGCCCACTGCAACTTCCACCTCCGACCCGGCGACTGCGACCGCGACGAGGCTTTTGTCCGCACCCTTGCCCGCGGCTGCGGTGCGCGTTGCTTCGTGAAGCAGTTTGACACCCTCGGCTACGCCAAGCAGGAGGGGCTCTGCTTAGAGGAGGCGGCGCGCGACTTGCGCTACGGCTGGTTCGAGCAGCTAAGGCGGGAGAACGGCTTTGCCGCCATCGTCACCGCGCACCATCGCGACGACTCGGCTGAGACCTTCTTCCTCAACATCCTGCGCGGGGCCGGGCTCGCAGGACTCCACGGCATATTGCCCGTCTATGGGAATGTGGTGCGACCGCTGCTGCCTTTCGGACGCGACGAGATTGAGGCTTACGCCGCCGCCCACGGCCTCGCTCATGTAGAGGACTCCACCAACGCTTCGCTACTCTACCGCCGCAACCAAATCCGCCACCGGCTGCTGCCACTGCTCCGTTCTATTGACGGGGCGGCAGACGGCTCCATCGCACGCACTATTGCCCACCTCCAGTCGGTTGAGAGCCTCCACAAGGCTATGGTGGAGTTGTTCCGAGAACGGTTGGTGTGTCTCAATGGCGACGGCACGCTCTCGGTCTCTTTGGCGCCCTGCGACGACCTTCCCATTCCTGCGGCCGACCGTCAGCAGCTTTACTATGAGTTGCTGAAGCCCTATGGCTTCAACGGAACATTGGTGGGCGAAGTCCTCTCGGCCGCGCAACCGGGACGGCGCTTCTTCACCCCGACCCACAGCGCGTTCCTCGACCGCGAAAGGATTATTATTGCACCTCTTGACGCAATGCCACCCTCGCCTCTGAAGCCAGAATTGCAGGTGAGCACGATGCCGGCGGGCGACTTCTTGTATGACCTCCGGCGGCTGCCTGTGGGTATGGCGGCATTTGACGCTGCCACTGTTGTGATGCCTGTTGCACTGCGGCACTGGCAGCTCGGCGACCGCTTCCAGCCTTTGGGCATGAGTCACGGGTCGCAGAAGGTCAGCGACTTCTTTACCGACCACAAGTTCTCTCTTGCCGACAAGCAGCGACAGCAGCTGCTTGTCGATGCCGCAGGGCAAATTCTGTGGATAGTGGGCTTCCGCACCAGCCATCCCCACCGCATTACCCCCTCCACGGCCGACATTCTTGTAGTCACCATTGCCCCTCCCGTCCGTTAGTCTTCACTCTCACCTCCTCTCCCGCTGCCCTTCTATAGAAGCAGGGTAAGGTCAGAGGTAAAAAAAACAACCGCCACCCCAAGGGCGGCGGCTGTCGGTCTAACTCTCGTAAGAATTATTTGCAGGTCATGCCCATCTGGCTGAGGTCGATGGTGATGCCGTTTTGGGTGATTTTGGTAAGTTCAGAGCACTTCTTCACGTTGTAGTCTTTCATGTTGACTTCAGTGGTCTGCGAAATGCCGGCAACGGACATGGTGCAGGAACAGGTTTTTTTGCAGGAGCAGAATGCACCCATCATGGCGATAACGCCAAGAGCTAAAACGACTTTTTTCATTGCTTTAATTTTTTAAGGTTATTATAAAGTGTTCTCTATTTCAGTTTGCAAAGTTACGACTTTTTTTTGATTTATTAATTATTTTTTTCTTCTGCGGGCACTTTTTAGAAGGGGGGGGCTAATTGAAAGAAAACCAGTATATTGTGTATATGTTTTTTTTTAAGGGAGGTTTTGGCTGCTTTGTTTTTTGTGTTCTTTTGAGCTGCTGCGGGCACTTTTGATGCCCAATTTCCACTTCAGGCCGGCTTCGGCAAAGAAGGTTTGTTCCTGAAAAACAATGCCCGCCACCCACCCTGGGCTCTTCCATCCCGCAGCGATGTAGGGGCTGCACAGACTTTCGCCCTCTTCGGGGTGTCGCCTGAGGTTGGCTCGCAGCCGAAGCGAGGCGCTCCCGCCCCACTCGCCGGCATTGGTGAAGAAGTCGAGGTTTTGGGGCTGCCGCCACATTTGGCAGCATACTCCGGCCAGCAGCCGACCGCCGAAGAGCGGCAGGTCGCTCGCACCCAGTTCCAGTCCTATGTAGCTGTGGCTGTAGTTGTTGTAGTTGTGGAGGGTGAGATAGCCGTTGAGGGGATAGGTGCGGTGTTCAGAAAGCACTTGCAGGAGCAGTTCGGCACAGTTGTCGTCGCCGAAAGAGGTGAGGAAGTGGCGGAGCGAGAAGTTGCCGATGAAGCGTCGGCCGTTCTTGGCGCCGAGGCTGATATGCGAAATGCCAATCATCATGGGCGACACGCAGTTGAGCAAATCTAAGGCCGTCTGCCTCTTCAGGTAGCTGCGGGCTTGGGGCGAGAGCTGGTCGTAGGTGATGTAGCGGTTGATGCCGACGCCCGAGGGGTGGGTGCCGCGGGCTTCGTAGGGCAGTTCGGGGTTGAAGAGTTTGTGTGCCCACGCCATCATGTCCATGCCCGTGAAGTCGCGGCTGGCGATGTCGGTCTCCCGCTGGTTCATTTGGGCGGTGGTTTTGTCGGCCCAGCCAAAGGCGCAAAGGGCTAAGTAGGCGGTGTTGTTGAGCGCGTTGTTGAGGTAGAGGAGTTCGTTGTGCAGCTGCTGGTGGTAGAAGAACTGGTTGCGCTGGAGCTGCTGGGTGTGGATGGTTTGCCCTTCGTGGCCGGCGGCCATCAGCCGGGCGAAGTCGGCGGGAAAGCGGTTGCAGAGGCGTACGAGGTCTTGGTCGGCTATGCGGCTGACGCTGATGGTGTTTTTTCCTACGGGGAAGAGATAGACTTCGTTGAAGCTCGCTATCCCGCGGAGGGTCATGACGGAGCGGTGGTACTCTTCGTGCAGCCAGGCGTAGCCGAGAGGCAGCCAGGAACTGAGGAGGTCGAAGCCATAGATGGCCAGCCGGGCGTAGCGTTGCCTGTGTTCGGGTTTGGGGCTGTAGGGAATCTGCAGCAGTCCCCAGTGGGCGGCGGTGTAAAAGTCGATTGAGAGGGTTGTGGCTACGCCCATGGAGGGGTTGAGGTGGAGGGCTGCCACGTTGCCGGCCGTGGCGGCGGCATGGCGCAGGTAGGGGAGGTCGAGGAGGGGCTGGTCGATGAACAGCCTTTCGGTCAGGCTGTCCGCAGGGGCTTGGGGGTGTGCCGCCGGGACGGTTTGGGGACTTGCCGCCCACCACATACTGCAATACAACAGCAGTAGGAGGGTTTTCTTCATTTGACGTTGTAACGCAGAATCGAGGGCGGTATTGCGGCGTATCCCTAATCAGCCTTTGAGGGCTTCGGACCCGCTGACGATTTCGATTATTTCGTTGGTGATGGCGGCTTGGCGTGCCTTGTTGTAACTGAGGCGGAGGTCTTTGAGCAGTTCGGTGGCGTTGTCGGTGGCCTTTTGCATGGCGTTCATGCGGGCACCGTGTTCTGAAGCGAGGGAGTCAAGTATGACACGATAGAATTGCGACCGCAGGGTGAGCGGAATCATCTCTTGGAGGATTTCCTCTTTCGAGGGCTCGAATATGTAGTCGTTGGCGAGGGCGTGTGTTCCCTTGTTGGCCGGCTTCGACTCCACGGGCAGAAACTGCTCGGTGGTCAGTATCTGCACCAATGAGTTTTTGAACACGTTGTAAATCAGCTCCACTCGGTCGTACTGCTTGTTGCGGAATCCCTCCATGATGGAGTCGGACAGGGTTGCCACTTCGTCAAATGAGGCATGGTCGAGAATCTCGTCGTATGAACCCGCAATGTTGTCAAATCGCCGGGCGAAATACTCGCTGGCACGTTTGCCTATCGTAATCATCGCGAGGCGTGCCGGCTGGTCGGATGTGGCAGAGTTGCGGTAGTGGTCTATGCGAGCCTGCGTCTGCTTGATGACATTGCTGTTGAAGGCGCCGCAGAGCCCCTTGTTGGAAGTCACCACCACGAGAAGCACATTCTCCAGTTTGCGGACTTCGTGATAGAGGGTCTGCACGCCGTCGCCAGTGTCTATGTCGGCCACAATCTCCGCCAGTTGGGTGGCGTAAGGACGCATTCCTGTGATGGCGTTTTGGGCTCGGCGGAACTTGGCTGCCGACACCATCTTCATGGCAGAGGTTATCTGCTGGGTGGAACTGACTGAGGCAATGCGGGTTCGGACTTCTTTAAGATTTGCCATTGTGCTGAGTTGCGAAGGTGTGCCTGTTGCCGCCGACTCACCCGCCGGGCTGCGGGACAATGCCGTTGCCGGTCCTGCGGGTGAGCCTGCGGCACGCAGGCCGAATCGTTATTTCGAGTATTTGTCTGCCATATCGAGAGCCGCATTGCGGAGGGTTTCGAGGTCTTCGTCAGCCAGTTTGCCCTTGCGGAGGTTCTCCAAGATGGGGGCGTGGTTCTGGTGGAGGAGGAAGAGGAACTCGGTCTCGAAGTTGTGTACCTTATCAACCGGCACTTTCTGAAGCAGGCCTTTGGTGCCGCAGAATATGATGGCCACTTGGTCTTCCACGGGCATGGGGCTGTATTGGGGCTGCTTGAGGATTTCCACGTTGCGGATGCCTTTGTCGAGCACGGCTTTGGTGGCCGCGTCAAGGTCGGATCCGAACTTGGAGAAGGCCTCCAGCTCGCGATACTGAGCTTGGTCGAGTTTCAGTGTGCCGGCAATCTTCTTCATGGACTTTATCTGTGCCTTGCCGCCCACGCGCGACACCGAGATACCCACGTTGATGGCGGGACGCACGCCCGAGTTGAAGAGGTTGGTCTCCAAGAATATCTGTCCGTCGGTAATGGAGATGACATTGGTGGGGATGTAGGCGGATACATCGCCGGCCTGGGTCTCGATGATGGGGAGGGCGGTGAGCGAACCGCCGCCTTTTACCTTGTCTTTCAGACAGGCGGGCAGGTCGTTCATCTGGCGGGCTATTTCGTCGCTTTGGATAATGCGGGCGGCGCGTTCCAGCAGACGGCTGTGGAGGTAGAACACATCGCCGGGGTAGGCTTCGCGTCCGGGCGGGCGGCGGAGCAGCAGCGAGACTTCGCGGTAGGCCACGGCCTGTTTGCTCAGGTCGTCGTAGATGACCAGCGCGCTGCGTCCCGTGTCGCGGAAGTACTCGCCTATGGCGGCGCCGGCAAAGGGGGCGTAGAACTGCATGGCGGCAGGGTCGGAGGCGGTGGCGGCCACCACGATAGTGTAGGCCATGGCGCCCTTCTCCTCAAGGTTCTTCACCAAGTTGGCCACTGTGGAGCCTTTCTGTCCGCAGGCTACATAGATGCAATAGACCGGTTCTCCCGCATCGTAGAAACTCTTTTGGTTGATGATGGTGTCAATGGCGATGGCGGTTTTGCCGGTTTGGCGGTCGCCGATGATGAGCTCGCGCTGGCCGCGTCCGATGGGAATCATCGAGTCGATGGCCTTGATACCGGTTTGGAGGGGCTGTTCAACCGGCTGACGGAAGATGACGCCCGGCGCCTTGCGCTCGATGGGCATTTGGTACAGGTCGCCAGTCACGGGACCTTTGCCGTCAATGGGTTGCCCGATGGTGTTGATTACGCGGCCCACCAGTCCTTCGCCCACCTCGATGGAGGCGATGCGTTTGGTGCGCTTCACCGTGTCGCCCTCGTTGAGGGTGCTCGACTCGTTCAGCATCACAATGCCCACGTTGTCTTCCTCCAGGTTCTGCACGATGCCCTGTTCCCCTGTCGAGAACTCCACGAGTTCTCCCGCCTGTGCGTTGTTGAGGCCATAGACGCGTGCGATGCCGTCCCCGACGGTGAGCACGGTCCCCACCTCTTCCAGCGCAGTGTCGAGATTGACATCGGCCAGCTGCTTCTTCAGAATCGCCGATACTTCGGCAGGTTTGATTTCTGACATATTTTTCGGTTGTTTGTTTTGTTCTTATAGTTTGCTCTCATAAACGTTGGTGTCGAAGGCGCGGCGCAGCCTGGCTATGCGGCTGCTGTAGCGAGCGTCGTACATCGTGCTGTCAAACTCCAGGGCAAAGCCGCCGATGATGGAGGCATCGGTCTTGGACACCAGTTCCACCTGCTTGCCCGTGTGGTCGGCCACGGCCTTGGCGGCGGCGGCCCGCACCTCGCTGTCGGCGGGCTGGGCGGTGGTGAGGTGCGACAACACTATATCGCGGCTCTCGCGGTAGAGCTCTAGATAGGCTTCGCAGATGCCCACAAGGTTGACCGAGCGGCTCTTCCTCACTACAAAGATAAGGAATGCCATGGTCTCGCGGCAGACACGGCTCTCAAAGAGGTCGGCCATAATGGCCTTCTTTTTGGCGGCCTTCACCTCGGGGTTGGCGAACACCACGAAGAGTTCTCTGTTCTCGCGGCACACGTCGTTGACAAGACGCATATCCCTGGCCACCTCTTCCTGCGTGCCGCTTTCGTCGGCGAGGAGTAAGAGCGCCTTGGCGTAGTTGATGTTGATTCTATAGTCTTGCATCAATGATGGTTGTTGGGAGGTTGGCTGCCGGGGTGGGGGCGGATCCTTTCGTGCTGCCGGCCGCCGGGCAGGGTTACAGTTGGGCGTTCTCCAGTTCGTGGCGGACTATCTCCTCGGCCTTCGGTCGGTCAGAGAGCTCCGCCATCAGCACCTTTTCGGCTATGTCTATAGAAAGGGTGGCAATTTGGTTCTTCAGGTCGTGCATGGCCTTCAGCTTCTCGTAGTTTATGTTCTCGCGGGCGGCTTCCACTATGCGGTCGGCCTCTTCGGTGGCGCGCTGGCGGGCGTCTTCCACTATCTTCTCGCTGGCGAGGCGGGCGTTGCGGAGCATTTCGTCGCGTTCCAGCTTGGCCTGTTTGAGGAGGTCCTCGTTGTGCGCCACCAGCTGGTTCATTTCGGCTTTGGCATATTCGGCGGCGTTGAGGGCGTCTGCAATAGCACTCTCGCGCTTCTTGAGCGCTTTGAGCAGCATGGGCCAGCCCCACTTGCCAAGGATGAGCACCAGGACGCCGAATGACACCAGCATCCAAAAGAACGTGCCTATTCCGGGATTTATTAACGGATTGTTCATCTATTGAGGGTGTGTTTGTTGTCGTAAAAGGCAGGATGTCGCCGCCAATCGCGGAGGCATCCTGCCGCAAATCGGGGCTACTTGAGGACGACCAGCAAGCAGGTGACCACCGCGAAGAAGGCGACGCCTTCGACCAGCGCGGCGGCGATAATCATGGTGGAGCGGATGTCGCCGCCCGCTTCGGGCTGGCGTGCCATGCCTTCCATGGCCCCCTGACCAATCTTACCAATGCCGAGTCCCGCGCCTATGGTGGCGAGTCCGGCTCCGATTGCCGCGCCGAGATAGCCCATGGACATCTGAGCAGCGGCCTGTAACAGAATTAAAAGTGACATAACGGTGTTATTTATGTGGGTTAGTACTTGTTGTTTTTCTCTAACGGTGTGTGGGACAGCGTCTGTAGCCCGTTCTCTCTTGCAGCGTTTGAGAGGGCAAAGTTATGAATTATTATTGGTCTGTGCAACTTTTTAACAGGCTGCACGGCGAAAAAATATTTACTCTCCTGTGGCGGAGCCACTTCGGGAGGGCGAGTCGGCTTCGGTCGGGCGGTGGGGCGGGTCGGTCGTGGCGGCGGTTCAAAACGCCGCTTTCAGCCGGTCGAGGGCTTCGGCAATCACCGCTCGCGGGGCGCCGAGGTTGATGCGGAAGCAGCGCTCGTAGGCCTTGCCCCCAAAGGTGCTGCCGTCGTTCAGTGCTATGCGTGCGCGGTTGTATATGCGCTCTTTCAGCTCCTCGCGGCCGAGGCCGGTGCCTGAGAAGTCTATCCAGGCGAGAAACGAGGCCTCGGGCAGCACGGGGCTCACCTCGGGCATCTGCTCAGATAGGAAGTCGGCCAGCAGCCGCACGTTGCCCTGCAGGTAGTCCAAGAGTTGGCCCAGCCACTCCTCCCCTTGGGCAAAGGCGGCCTCGGCCCCCGCAAAGGCAAAGATGTTGCCGTTGGCCAGTTCATATCCATCCAAGTAGCCATAGAAGGCTTTCCGCAGCTCGTCGTTGGGGCAGTAGCACATCGAGCTGCCCAATCCGGCTATGTTGAATGTCTTGCTTGGCGCCACAAAGGTGATCGAGCAGTTGCGGGCCGCCTCGCCCGTGGTGCTGAAGCTCGCGTGCGAGTGTCCGGGCAGGGTCATGTCGGCGTGTATCTCGTCGGCGATGACCACCACGCCGTGGCGGCTGCAGATGTCGGCAATGCGGCGCAGCGTGTCGGCGCCCCACACCGTGCCGCCGGGGTTGTGGGGGTTGGCGAGGATGAGGCAGCGGCAGCGGGCGGCCCGGGCCTCAAAGTCGTCAAAGTCTATCTCAAACCGGCCGTCCCTCACCCGCAGGGGGCTGGCTTCGACCAGCCGCCCGCCCGCGGCGGGCAGGTTGAGGAAGGGCGGATATACGGGGGTGGTCACCAGCACCCGGTCGCCCGGGCGGGTGAGGGCCTGCAGGGCAAAGGCTATGCCGGCCACTATCCCGGGTATGAAGTGCAGCTCGTCGCGGCGGCTCTCTATGTGGTAGCGGCGGCGCAGCCAGCCCTCCGCCGCCCTCCAGTAGCCCTCGGTCGGCGAGGCATAGCCCAGCACCTCGTGGTCCAGACGCCGGCGGAGGGCCTCCACCACAAAGTCGGGCGTGCGGAAGTCCATGTCGGCCACCCACAGCGGGGTGAGGTCGTCGCGGCCGAAGAACCGCCCCATGGCATCATATTTCACGCAGCCCGTGCCGCGGCGGTCTATGACTTCGTCAAAGTCGTATCGCTTCATCTCGTTCATGCCTGGGGCGTTTTGTGGCGCAGGTCTATGCTGTAGTGCAGCCCCACGTTCTCGCGCCGCGCGCGGGCCATCTTGATGATGAGGTAGGAACAGGCGATCAGGTTGCGCAGCTCGCACAGCTCCTCGGTGAGCACCGAGCGGTTGTACAGGTCCTCGGTCTCGCGGAAGATGAGGTTCAGCCGGTCGAAGGCCCGCTGCAGCCGCAGGTCGCTCCGCACTATGCCCACATAGTTCCACATCAGCTCCTGTAGCTCCCGCTTGGTCTGGGTGATGAGGACCATCTCCTCGTTCAGCACCATGCCGTCGGAGTTCCAGTCGGGCACCTCGTGGCAGAACTGGCGTCCGCCCGCCTCCGCTATGGCGCTTTGGGCGGCGTTGTGGGCATACACCACCGCCTCCAACAGCGAGTTGCTGGCCAGCCGGTTGCCGCCGTGCAGACCCGTGCAGGCACACTCGCCCGCCGCATAGAGGTGGCGGATGGACGACTCGCCCCGCCGGTCCACCTTTATCCCGCCGCACTGATAGTGGGCGGCTGGGCGGATGGGTATCATGTCCTTGGTGATGTTGATTCCCAGCTCCAAGCACTTGGCGTATATGTTGGGGAAACCGTCTATCAGCTCCCGCTTCCCTATCCCGCGGGCGTCGAGGTATAGGTGGTCCACGCCCGCAGTCTTCATCTCGTTGTCTATGGCGCGGGCCACTATGTCGCGCGGAGCCAGCGACTGGCGGGGGTCGTACTTCTGCATGAACTCGTTGCCCTTGTAGTCCTTGAGGATGGCGCCGGCGCCTCGCATGGCCTCGGTGATGAGGAAGGCGGGCTTCTCGGCGGGATTGTATAGCGAGGTGGGGTGGAACTGCATAAACTCCAAGTCGGACAGCACGCCGCGGGCACGGTGCACCATCGCCACTCCGTCGCCCGTCGAGATTATGGGCGTGGTGGTGGTGGTATATACGTTGCCCATGCCGCCGGTGGCCAGCAGCGTCACCTTGGCCAGATAGGTGTTTATCTGATTGGTTTGGCAGTCGAGGGCGTAGGCCCCGTAGCACTCGATGTCGGGCGTGTGGCGCGTGACGTGCATCCCCAAGTGGTGCTGGGTGATGATGTCGATGGCAAACTGGTGCTCCCGCAGCTCTATGTTGGGGTGGTTGCGCACGGCTTCGAGCAACCCTCGCTCTATCTCTTCGCCCGTGTTGTCCTTGTGGTGGAGGATGCGGAACTCAGAGTGCCCCCCCTCGCGGTGCAGGTCGAAGCGGTCGCCCCCGAGGCTCTTGTCGAAATTCACCCCATACTGCACCAGCTCGCGAATGCGGTCGGGAGCCTCGCGGATGGTCATCTCCACCACCTCGCGGTCGCAGATGCCGTCGCCCGCCACCAGGGTGTCGTTCACGTGTTTGTCGAAGCTGTCGCTGTTGTACAGCACGGCCGCAATCCCGCCCTGTGCGTAGCGGGTCGAACCCTCGGCGGCCTCGCCCTTGCACAATATGCACACCTTGCCGTAGGGCGCCACCTTCAGGGCGTAGCTCAGCCCGGCAATGCCGGACCCGATAATCAAAAAGTCAACCTCGTATCTCATGACTATTGCTTTTTCTCTCGACCCATAACGAACAAGCCGCCCCATTATTGCCCCGCCCCCCCAAATATATCTCCGCCTATAGTCATGAGCCGCAAACCTGCGGCTGTAGAGAAATCGCAGTTCTCAGCGACTTGGACAAAAGTGTCAATCCTTCTGTTCCCTCACCCCATGTAATAGTCAAAAACTTTGTGTCCGAGGTCTATC
>DCJB01000060.1 GCA_002317325.1 Bacteroidales bacterium UBA1711 | reverse complement strand
GGCGGGCCGCCGCCAACCCTTATTTCTTAACTCCTAAATTCTTAAATCACAAAGCATGATTGCAAAAGAACTATTAAACCCTCGGAGCATCGTTGTCTGCGGTGCTTCCGGCGATATTCACAAACCCGGAGGAAAGGCACTCAAGAACCTCCTCGACAGCAACTTCAAAGGACAGGTCTATGCTGTCAACCCCAAAGAGACGGAGGTGCAGGGCATAAAGTGCTATGCCAAGGTCGAAGACCTCCCGCAGGTCGATTGCGCCATTCTCTGCATTGCCGCCAAGTTCTGCACCGCCACAGTTGATTGCCTCACCCAGCAGAAGGGCACCAAGGGCTTCATCATCGTCAGTGCCGGCTTCTCGGAGGAGAATGCCGAAGGCGCCGCCATAGAGAAGCACATAGTCGATAGCATCAACGCCGTCGGCGGCTCGCTCATCGGGCCCAACTGCACCGGCTTCCTCAACACCAATTACAGCGGCTGTTTCGACACCCCCATCCCCACCCTTGACCCCCACGGTGTGGATTTCATCACGGGCTCCGGCGCCACCGCCGTCTTCATCAAGGAGTACGGTATCACCAACGGCCTTACCTTCAACAGTGTGTGGGCGGTGGGCAACAGTGCCCAGCTCGGCATAGAGGATGTCCTCGAACACCTTGACGACACCTTTGACCCCGCCACCTCGTCGCGCGTCATCATGCTCTACATGGAGAAGATTGGCGACCCCGTCCGTCTGCTCAAGCACAGCCGCAGCCTCATCAACAAGGGCTGCCATATCGCCGCCATCAAGAGCGGCGGCAGCGCTGCGGGCAGCCGTGCCGCCTCCAGCCACACGGGCGCTCTGGCCACCAACGATGCGGCCGTTGATGCGCTCTTCCGCAAGGCGGGCATAGTCCGCTGCCAGAACCGTCAGGAGCTCACCACGGTATGCGCCGTGTTCATGCACCCCGAACTCAAGGGCAAGCGTTGTGCCGTCATCACTCATGCCGGCGGTCCCGCCGTCATGCTCACCGACGTGCTATCAAATGGAGGCATGGAAGTGCCGGGTCTCAAAGACCACCCCGCCAGCCCCGCATTGCTTGAAAAGCTCTTCGCCGGATCGTCGGTAGGCAACCCCATCGACTTCCTCGCCACCGGCACCGCCGAGCAGCTCGGCTATATTATTGATGCCGTGGAGAACGACTACACCGACATTGACTTCAGCGTAGTCATCTTCGGGTCGCCCGGACTCTTCTCCAACCGCGAGGTGTATAAGCTCCTCGACGAGAAGATGAAGACTTGCAAGAAGCCCATCTTCCCCGTGCTTCCCTCCATCATCAACGTGAAGGACGAGATACAGGAGTTCATCGACCGCGGCCGCATCAACTTCCCCGAAGAGTGCGTCCTCGGCAACGCTCTCTGCAAGGTCTATCATACTCCCAAGCCCCAGCCCGAGAACGTGGAGCAGCCCGCCGTTGACGTGGCCCGCATCCGCGCCACCGTCGAGCGCTGCAAGGACGGCTATATGGAGATAGCCGACTACAACGAGCTTCTCGACGCGGCCGGCATCAGCCGCAAGAAGTCCGTCGAAGTCTCCAAGGTTGAAGACGCCATCGCCTTTGCCGAGGAGGTGGGCTGCAGCAAAGACGTGCCTCTCGTCATGAAGGTGGTCGGACCGCTCCACAAAAGCGACGTGGGCGGCGTGACCCTCGGCGTGAAAGACCTCGCCACGGTGGAGAAGGAGTTCAACCGCCTCATCGTCATCCCCGAGACTTACGCTGTGGAGATGTATCCTATGCTCGACGGAACGGATGTCTATATCGGGGCCATTCGTGATGCCAAGTTCGGTCATCAGATTTTCTTCGGCTTGGGCGGTATCTTCATCGAGGTGTTGAAGGACGTGCAGAGCGCCCTCGCCCCCATCAGTGCCGCCGAGGCCAAGGAGATGCTCACCCACCTGCGCGGCTACAAGATATTGCAGGGTGTGCGCGGACAGGAAGCCGTCAACCTCGACCTCTACGCCGACCAGATAGCCCGCGTGAGCGCCTTGGTGCAGGCCGCTCCCGAGATTGCCGAAATGGACCTCAACCCCCTCCTCGGCAACCCCCGCTATGTCACCGCCGTGGATGCCCGCATCCGCTTAGAGAAGTAAATTGTGCTTTCTATTTTAGCAGGGCTGCCCGCTTGCGGGCGGCCCTCTTTTTTTGCTATCGCTTAGAGGCCTCATAGAGCCAAAGCACCATTGGGAGCAGAACAAATTGTTTTCCAAGGCTTGGTTGTTGGTTTTTGGATGGTTGTTTGGTGTTGGTGGTTGGGGCTCGGTGCCCGAGGAGGTGCAGAACCTGCGTCCCTTGGTTGACCCCGTGCCGGTGAGGCAGGTGTCGCTCTTTGTCCGCAAAGACTACGTCCATGAAGGTCTCCTCAACGTCATTGCCGACGGCATCAAGCAGATAATCCCCGCCTCTATGATTGACGACCACCTCGCCCAATTCCCCGTCCGCCTCTATTAGCGAATGCACTTCTTTTGAGGACAGTACGTTCCTGCCTACCCGAGGGGTGCGGGGCGGAGCGCATAGCAAAGCGGCACCCCGAGGCGTGTGCCTTGGGGTGCCGTCAGGTAGGTGCCAGCACCGTCAGGGTCAGTCATCGACGTGGGTGACGTTGCCGCGCAGGTCGAACTGGATTTCCAGTCCGTTGGTGAGTTCGACTTCGTAGCCGCCCTTCAGTTTCTCGAGGTCGATGATGAGCTGGCGGGGGTAGCGGTTCACCACATAGCGGGTGATAAATACGGGCACGATGGTGACGGGGAGTCCGTCGGTGCACTTCATCTCTTTCCAGTTGCCTTTGAGGTCGAACTCGATGAGGCAGCCGTCGGTGAGCAGCACTTCGTACTCCTTGCGTCCGTCGATGTAGGCGCTGGAGATGTCGCACGAGGGCCAGTGCTTCTGAATGAGCTGGGTGGCGGCGGCGGGCAGTTGGGATGGGTCGATGTTCTTTTTGCGGCCTTGGGCGCTGGCGGCTCCCATTATCAAGACTGCGGCCAGCAGGGTGAGGAGGATTTTTTTCATGTCGTAATTGTATTTAGGTTGATGCAATGAGCTGGTGGGAGGGTTAGCGGTTGAAGGCGAGCGGCATGGGCGACGACTGCTCGGCGGGCATTCCGTTGAGGAACACCTTGCGGATGCGAGTGTGGAAGGTGCTGCCCGTCAGAGGCGACCAGCCGCACTTGTAGAGCAGGCTCTCGGGAGTGACGAGGGCCTCACCCGGTTCCACCACCACAAAGTCGGCGTAGCAGCCCGGGCGGATGAATCCGCGGCGGCTGATGCCGAAGAGCAGGGCGGGGTTGTGGCACATCTTCTCCACGATGAGGGGCAGCCAGGTGCGCAGCAGTTCGGGGCGGTCGGCTTCGGAGGCGGGGCTGAAGAGCGGTTCCAGCATCATCTGCAGCGAGTGCTGCACCGAGGGTATGCCGCCGGGTGCATCGAAGTAGGGCTTCTGTTTGCTGGCGAGGGAGTGTGGGGCGTGGTCGGTGGCAATGGTGTCAATCAGGCCGTCGGCCAGTCCGCTCCACAAGGCCATACGGTCGTCGTTGCTCTTGATGGAGGGGTTGCACTTGATGAGGTTGCCTTGGGCGGCGTAGTCGCGGTCGTCGAACCACAAGTGGTTGGGTGAGACTTCGGCGGTGACGTGTTTTTCGGCCAAGGGTCGGTTGGAGAGCAGCGACAGTTCGGTGGCGGTGCTGAGGTGTGCTATGTGGAGGCGGGTGCCGTATTTGCGGGCGCGTTCCACGGCCTTGTAGGTGGAGACGAAGCAGGCCTCGGTGTTGCGTATCTTGGGGTGCAGGGCGGCGGTCTCCTGCGTGGTGCCGGCGTATTCGAGGCGGTAGTTGCGGAGGTTAGCCTGAATGATGGACTCGTCTTCGCAGTGGGCCACGATGAGTTTCTTGCATTCGCCGAAGAGGCGGTCCAGCGTCTCGCGGCGGCTGACCAGCATATTGCCCGTGCTGCTGCCGAGGAAGAGTTTGATGGCCGCATAGCGGTCGGTGGGGAGCGAGAGCAGTTCGTCGGCGTTGTCGTTAGAGGCGCCCACCATGAAGGCGTAGTTCACGCGGCTGCGTGCGGCGGCCATGCGTTCTTTGGCTTCGAGGGTTTTGAGGGAGGTGGTCTGCGGGTCGGTGTTGGGCATATCGATGACCGAGGTGACTCCGCCCGCGAGGGCGGCACGGCTTTCGGTGCCGAAGTCGGCCTTTTCGGGGAAACCGGGGTCGCGGAAGTGGACGTGGGTGTCGATGACGCCGGGCAGGATATAGCAGCCCTCTGCGTCATAGACGGCTGCGTCTCGCAGCCGCGACGGGTTCTCCACAAAGCAGCCGTTGCAGACGTAGAGGTCGCGCCGCTCGGCCGCTCCCTCGTTCACCACGGTGCCGTTCTTGATTACGTAGTTCATCAGAACTTGTGTTTTTCGCCCCACCGGCGGGCTGCGGCGTAGGCGTCGGCGGAGTTGTTGTAGATGGGTTTGACGACGAACTGGCCGGTGTGGTCGATGCAGCCCCAGCGGCCTTCCTGCTTAGCGGGAGCCACGCGGTTGTTCCAGGTGTTGATGAAGAGCTTGGCCTCTTCGAGGCGGGGCTGAATGACCCAGCGGCCCTCGAAGTTGACGTAGCCCCAGTGCATAGTGCCGGTGTCCTGAACGGGGTAGAGCCAGTGGCCCAGTTCGGCCTCCTCAATGCCCTTGTTGTCGTCGTCCCACTGCTTGCCTGCCTGGGCGGCCTCTGACGAGAGGGTGAAGACGGGGCGCGAGAGGAGGCGGCCGTCGGCGTGGACGCTTGCCCAGAAGCCGTTGCTGCATTTGCCCGTGGCGAAGAGGCCTGTATCGTTGGGGAAGTTGGACACTTCGAGGAAGTGGGGCTGAATGGCCCAGCTGCCGTCGGCCCGCACCCAGCCCCACAGGGTGGTGTCGGTGCGCTGTTCGGGCAGGCGCCAGTCGTCCAAGGGGCGGCCCTGCTCAATCTGCGAGAGCGCATACACTGCGTCCTTCTCGCGGGTGAAGATGAAGTCGCTTATCACGTTGCCGTTGCGGTCGATGTTGCCCCAGCGGCCGCGGCTCTTGGCCTGGGTGTAGATGTAGTTGTGACCGTTGGGATACTGCCGTACCATCTGGTACTGCGGCTGCACCACCCAGCGGCCCAAGTAGTCGGCCACGCCCCATTGTTTAGGGTTCTTGGGGTCGCTCACCGACATCCGCCAGGTGTCGTAGTAGCGTCCCACAATCCACTGCCGTCCGGCCTCGGTGGCGTCATCCTGGCTCTCGAAAATGTTGTTGATGATGAGAATGCCCTTGGCGTCTATGCAGCCCCAACGGCCGTCCTGTTTCACGGGAGCGAAGCTCATGGGGTCATCGCCTATGTAGCGGCCGGCGCCCTCGTAGCAGGGCTCCGTCTTCCATTGGCCGTAGTAGTTCACAAAGCCCCACCGGCGGTCGACGGGGTTCATGGCGGGGTAAATCCATTTGCCGGGTTCCTCGGCGCTGTACCAGTGGTCGCCCGCCTCTTGGGCCTCCTCTTGGGTGAGGAAGAGGTTGCGGACTATCATGTTGCCGCTGACATCAATGCAGCCCCAGCGGCCGTCGTATTTCACCACGGCAAATTTTCTGTCCATTTGCTGGAAAGGGAAGGCCTGTTGGTACTTCGGCTCTATCTGCCAAATGCCGTTGCTGTTTTTGTAGCCGAACTTCATGGTGATGTCGTCGAAGGCCAGCGTCTGTGCCAATGCGTTGCCTGCCAGCAAGAAAAGCGTGGTGGCAAGGAGGATGTATCGTTTCATTTTTGCGTTATTTCAGACGTGCAAAGATACGATTTTTTTTTTGATTGCAGCCTTTTTACTTTTCTTTTCTTTTGCGTGGCGGGGTTGCGGCTGGTCTTTTCGGCCTCCTGCCTCTTCGGCAATCGCGGCCGCTTCGTTAATTTCGGTATTCCGGCAAGTGCTGCTACGGCGGCTGCCAGGTGGTGGATTAGAGCGAGACCGTCGCCATAGAGCGTGCCAGGCAGCTCTACGGCGCCATCCTCATGGGCGACATCAGCCATCCCAGCGGACTCATCGCCAAGGGACATCTGAATAACGCCGGCAAGGAGGCTGAGAACGCCCTCGTGGCCGGCGTGTCAGAATATCTCAACGACAACAATGAGGTGCTGCATACGCAGAGTTGTCAGTGGCTCATGGATGAGATTGACGAGCGATTGAAAATGCAGGTGTAATGAACACGATAAACAATTATCATGGGAGCTGGGAGCGAGGCACAAGAAAACAGGTCGGGCAGCAAGCCCGAGACCGAAAGTCGCAAATCCGAACCGGCAGGGTTAGAATCTTTTGCCAAAGAATCCGTCTTGGACAGAGCCGGAGGCTCCCGATTCTAGGTCGTCGTCTTTGACCTCGCCGTCGCTGACGCTGCCATCGAATCCTCTTTCGCTTCGGACGGAGATCACCTTGATGCTTGGGGCCAGGTAGGCCCGCTTGTTTTCTTGTTTCATTCGTGTGTTGTATTATTATGTTGATTCCTTCTTGCTCTCGGGCGGTGGCGGCTCTTGGGGCGGCCGATGCGCCCAAACACCACGCCCCTTGCGGCTGCAAAGGTACGCTTTATTTTTTGGTTATTCGCATTTTTTTACAGATTTTTTTTGTGTTGTTGGGGGGGGGTGATATTCAGATAGTTACATATACACCTATACTTGCGGGCAGAGGACAGCGGGCGAGAAAAAGGGGTGAGAAACCCGGCTTGAGGGGGCTTTTGGGCCCTTTTTGGGGCGGTCAATTCCGCCGCTGAAGGCGCTGGGCGACACAGTCCTTGCCGAAGAAGAGCCGCCCGAGGGGCAAAAATGTCGCGGATGGGGGGCAATAATTGGCGTGGGGAGTCGTTGAGGGAGGGTGTCGAGAATTATTGTTGCCTCATAGCACTGCCGGCACACGAAGAAGAGAAGAAAGGCTTAATGTTCTTTGCGTGGCGGGTCGAGAACGCCCGTTCCGCCCGTTCCGCCCGCTTCGCCCGCTTCGCGCAACTTTTTTGCCGAATGGCTCGGGAATGAAAATAAATTCGTATCTTTGCAAATAGCAGATGTTAGGAAAAACTCTAATACACAATTGATATGCAGAGAGATACTCAAATTTTCGACCTCATCCGCAAGGAGAGAGAACGTCAGACCAAAGGCATAGAGCTCATTGCCTCTGAGAACTTTGTGAGCGAACAGGTGATGGAGGCCATGGGTTCCGTCATGACCAACAAATACGCCGAGGGCTATCCCGGCAAGCGCTACTACGGTGGCTGCCAGGTGGTGGACCAGAGCGAGACCATTGCCATAGAGCGTGCCAAGCAGCTCTTCGGCGCCTGCTGGGCCAACGTGCAGCCCCACAGTGGCGCGCAGGCCAACATGGCCGTGTTTCTGGCCTGCCTCAATGCCGGCGACACCTTCATGGGCATGGACCTCAACCACGGCGGCCACCTCAGCCACGGTTCCCCCGTCAACTTCTCCGGCCTCAACTACAACGTCATCGGCTATCAGGTGAAAGAAGAGACCGGCACCGTTGATTATGACGACATGGAGAAGAAGGCGCTCGAACACCATCCCAAGCTGATAATCGGCGGCGGCTCGGCCTACAGCCGCGACTGGGACTGGGAGCGCATGCGCGCCATCGCCGACAAAATCGGCGCCATCCTCATGGGCGACATCAGCCACCCCAGCGGCCTCATTGCCAAGGGCTATCTGAATAACGCCATCAAGTACTGCCATATCGTCACCACCACGACCCACAAGACCCTCCGCGGACCCCGCGGCGGCATGATACTGATGGGTCAGGACTTCGACAACCCCTGGGGCAAGAAGACTCCGAAGGGCGAAATCAAGAAGATGAGCGCCCTGCTCGACAGCGCCGTGTTCCCCGGCACGCAGGGCGGTCCGTTGGAGCACGTCATTGCCGCCAAGGCGGTGGCTTTCGGCGAAGCCCTCACCGACACCTACGACCAGTACATCCAGCAGGTGATGAAGAACGCCAAGGTCATGTGCGAAGCCTTCATAGAGAAGGGCTACAAGGTCATCAGCAACGGCACCGACAACCACCTCATGCTGGTTGACCTCCGCACCAAGTTCCCCGAAATGACCGGCAAGGAGGCTGAGAATGCCCTCGTGGCCGCCGACATCACCATCAACAAGAACATGGTGCCCTTTGACAGCCGCAGCGCCTTCAAGACCTCCGGCCTCCGCGTTGGAACGCCCGCCATCACCACCCGCGGACTCAAGGAAGACGAAATGAAGAACGTCGTCAACCTCATCGACACCGTCCTCTGCAACCCCACCGAGGAGTGCATAGCCAAGGTTCGCGCCACCGTCAACGACATGATGCAGAACCGTCCGCTCTTCGCCTGGTAGTCAGTCTTAGCCGCGTGGAGACCCCGCGCAAGAAATGAACAAAATGGGAGCGTCCTGACCGACCTCCCATTTTCTGAATGCGAAAGCATAGCAACTTTTAAAAGACTTTAGATTCCTGTCCAGCTCTGTTGCCTTTTTGAGTCAGGTGCTGGTGAGATACTATTCATCCCGTTTTGCTTTGGCTTTTTTCTCCCAGTAGGGGTCGAGGAGGCCGGGGGTGAGGGTGAACTCGGCTGACTCGGAGTGGGAGCGGTTGAGATAGACGTAAGTGATAGCTGCTTCGGCTGCGTAGAGGTTGTGACCGAGGAAGCCGTTGGTAGAGTCGGAGTTGGCCAGTTCCTCCAATTTCGACTCACGCAGGGCTTCGCCTTGAGTGGAGAGCAGCCGTTTCACCTCGTCCCACTGCTCGTTGGGGTACTCGAAGACCATATAGAACATGAGGCTGTCGGCATCGTACTGGCAGGCGTAGAAGACCTCTCCACCTTCGCCCGCGGAGGGCAGGTGGCTGGAAATCTCAGCCGCAAGGCGGCTGAGGTTGTGCTGCGCCCGCAGCCGTGTGGGCCGGTTGATTGCCTTCCGAATGTCTGTCGCCGAGAAGGTGTGGGCGTAGCCCACCTTGGAGGTGGGTCGGACGAGGGCCTCGCCCTTATGCTCTCTCGACAAGTTGACCCGCAGTGCCACATCCTGGTTGGCGAGGGGGCGGATGTCCCACTCCTTGCTATTGACAAAGAACTGGAGCAGGCGGTCGGGGTCGTTAAACACGGCAGTGTCGCAGTCCTCATCCATTTCGACGATGACCATCACAAACCGTTCGTCCTCCCGAAAGGAGGCAAAGACGACCGAGAAAGAGTGTTCGTCATCGTGGTAGGGAGCCTTCTCGTTGATGGAGTTGACGTAGTTATGTACCAGCGAGAAGTCCTCGATGAAGTTTATCTGTGCCGACGCTGCGCAGGGAAGTGTGCAGAGCAGCAGAGCAGCGATTCGCTTAATAAAGCAGATGGAAAATGTCGCGGATGATTTCATGATTTGGTGAGTCTGGCTGGATATGGAGGGGAATGGTGGGCGGAGTCAGCGTGCTGGCGTTGCGGAGGAGAGATTCGGCCTGTGCGATAGCCTCGGGGCACAGCGAGTCGGAGGCTATGGCCACTTCGCTGATGGTGTTTGCTGCCTGGTCGATAGAGAGGCCTATCTCGACAAAACCCCAGGAGAACAGCCTGCTTTTGGTGGCGCGGAACTCTCTCCAGCGGCCGTAGAGCCATTCGGGTGCGGTGAGTTGTGCGTAGAGCTCCCGGACTGCTGGCAGGTCGGCCATCCTATTCCAGTCGAGCAGTTGCGGCTGCCCGTATTCGTTAGCGAAGGCGGCTGCCAGTGCTTCCCGAGTGGCGGAGACAATCTGTTCGGTGGGAGCTTGACCCAAGGGGTTTCCGTTTTCGGCCAGCAGGTCGGCGATATTAGCCACCCTTGAGCGGACCGATTCCACGCCGTGCTTCTGCAACTTGGCGGGGTTAGGCTTGAGGTATCGCTGGAGGTCTGCCACGTTGGTGCGGAGCAGGAGGGTGCCGTGGTGCAGTCGTTGGGTGCGGCCTATAGAGAAGGCGCTCCCCGATATTTTGCGGCCCGAGGCCGTCAGGTCGTTCCTCCCCGAGCGTTCGGCTGTCAGTCCGAACTGAGCAAGAGCCTGCTGGATGACGGAGAACTGTCGTGCGGCGTCATACCGTTCCGCTGGGGCGACGTAGGTGAAGTTGAGGTTGCCGAGGTCGTGATACACTGCGCCGCCGCCGGTGCGGCGGCGCATGAGGCAGCCGCCCTCACCTTCGAGCGATGAGACGTCGCATTCGGCGTAGGGGTTTTGGTTCTGCCCAATCACCACCGTGCGGTGGTTCTGCCAAAGAAAGAAAGACACCTCTCCGTCCGACGGCATATCCAAGAGGCTGTTCTCGACGGCGAGGTTGAGGTATGGGTTATACTGGGGGCTTACGAGGAATCGGGGCATAACTTTGGAAAAGAAAGAGATGAGAGCAGGGAGTGGAGGGCAGGGGCCTACTTGAAGAGGCGGCTGAGGTCGGCCGAGAGGGTGATGAAGTTGGGTGCCTGCATATAGTGGTAGTTATTGCGGGCATAGCTCAATTCAAATCCTTTCACGCGTACACCGAGGCCGAAGGACAGTCCGGCGCTGTTGAAGGCGTCGGCGGCCTTCATTTCGGCCATCTGACGGTAGTTGTAGCCTAACCGCAGGAAGACAATCTTGCTGATAGAGGCTTCAAAGCCGACTTGGACGTGACGGCCGAGGTTGTCGGCGAATTTGCCGAAAGAGGAGAGCCTGTAAACCGTCTCGCCGCTGAAGGCATCGACGGTGGCGGAGGGGTTGAGCGGGTCCTCATAGCGGAGGTTCCACGTCTGAAGTTCCGTCAGAGCGAAGAGGAGACGGAACGGGGCCTCCTTCAGCTGGTAGGAACCCGAAAGCGAGAGTTCGAAAGGCAGTGCTTCGCCCGTGCCGTCGAAGGTGAAGATTTGGGCGCCGATGTTCCGACCCATGAGAGTGGCGGCGAACCGCTGGTTGCGCGAGATATAAGTTGCGGCGAGGTCAACGGCGAAGGCCAGAGCCGTGTAGGCCTCGTATTGCGAGACCACGGGTTTGAAAGCCGCGCCGATAGAGAGCCGGTTGGTGACGGCCTTGCCCCAACCGACAGAGAGGAGGAAGTCGTTGGCCACGAAAGTGCCGGTCGGCCTCTCATATTCGTCGTAGCCCTCGAACCGTCCGTAGCCGGCATACTTCAGGCCGAAGGTGAAAGAGCCGATATTCTCGAAAGTGCGGCTCACCGCCGCAGAGGCGAGGTTGAACTTTCCGAACATATTCTCATAGCCGAGGCTGAACTGGTTGTTGATGGCCGGGGTGATGAGGGAGGGGTTTCCGAGGGAGATGTTGAGGTCGTTGTCGTAGAGCGAGACGTAGTCGAAGCCGATGCCGGCAGAGCGTGCGTCGGAGGGCAGGTCCAGTACCGATAGAGTTGAGAGGCCAGCCACCTGCGCCCGTGCTGCCGGCAGTGCTGCGACAAAAAACAGCAAGCAGAACCCCCAGGACTTGCGTCCTGATAGTCTTAGAAGAAGGCCATAAAAACTGTTGCTCATGCTCTTCATAGTATTGTTGAGGGTTCTGATTGACAGGGGGGAGCTGTTAAATGTTCTTCTTGTTGCGTTCGTGCCGCATGAGGTGGTTAGGTTCGAGAGCCATGCGGTCGGTCTCCAGCAGCGATGCCACGCCTTCGTCGATGCGGCGCTGAGCTTCGCAAGCCTCGCAGTGGCAGTCCTCGTGATATTCGCGCGGCTCGGTGTAGGTAGTGATGACGCCTTCAAAATTGCGTAGGATTACCTTGTTGGGGCTCTGCGAGATAACGTAGTTGGGCATGACAGGTGTTTTGCCGCCGCCGCCTGGGGCGTCGACCACGAAGGTAGGCACAGCATAGCCCGAGGTGTGACCGCGGAGGGCTTCGATGATTTCGATACCCTTGCTGACAGGGGTGCGGAAATGTTCCAGGCCCATAGAGAGGTCGCACTGGTAGATGTAGTAGGGGCGGACGCGGTTGCGCACCAACTCGTGCATGAGTTTCTTCATGACGTGGACGCAGTCGTTCACGCCGCGCAGGAGGACTGTTTGGTTGCCGAGGGGAATGCCGGCGTTGGCCAGTTTGGCGAGTGCGGCTTCAGCCTCGGGAGTCATTTCGTTGGGGTGGTTAAAGTGTGTGTTGAGCCAGATGGGGTGGTATTTCTTCAAAGTCTCGCAGAGGTGGTCGGTGATGCGCTGAGGGCAGACCACGGGGGTGCGGGAGCCGAGGCGGACGATTTCGACGTGTTTGATATTGCGGAGGCGGGAGATGATATACTCCAGTTTTTCGTCGGACACCATGAGGCTGTCGCCGCCCGAGAGGAGCACGTCGCGCACGCAATCGGTCTTCTCGATATAGTCGAGGCACTTTTCGATGCGTTCGGCGGGAGACTCGTCGTCCTTTTGGCCTGCGAAGCGGCGGCGGGTGCAGTGGCGGCAGTACATAGAGCACATATCGGTGATAAGGAATAGGACGCGGTCCGGGTAGCGGTGGGTGAGGCCGGGTGCTGGGGAGTCTTCGTCCTCGTGCAGCGGGTCGTTGAGGTCGGCGGGCGCGATGTTGCACTCAGGGCCGGAGGGGATGCACTGTCGGCGGATAGGGTCGTAGGGGTCGTCAGGGTCGATGAGGCTCAGATAGTAGGGAGTGATGGCCATGCGGAACTTGGCGAGGGCTTTCTTAATGCCCTCGGCCTCCTCGGGCGAGAAGGCGAAGTATTTGCTCAGTTGTTCGTAGGTCTCGATGCGGTTTCTGACCTGCCAGGTCCAGTCGTTCCACTGTTCGTCGGCGACGTTGGGGAAGAGTTCTTTTCTGCGGTTGACTTTCATATCGATGAGTTGTTGTTTATTATCTGGTAGGGCGGCGTTTGCCGGTGAGTCCTTGGGCGGCTTTCGCCGCCCAAGGGCTGAGCGAGAGGACTCAGGCGTAGAGTTCCTCGAAGATTTTGCGCAGTTTGGGGCATTCGCGGAGTTCCTGGAGGGTGAACTCGGCGTGGCCTTTGGTGTAGCCGTTGCCCATAATCATGTTCACGTCGGAGCCGATGCCCTCGGCGCCGAGGGAGGCTTTGGTGAAGGAGGTGGCCATAGAGAAGAAATAGACGATGCCGTCGTCCTTGGTGCAGAGCACTGCGGTCATCTCCTGGTCGGGGACGTTGACGCAGTTGATGGTGACGTCGGCCATTTTGCCGTTGGTCAGCCGTTCGACCAATTCGTAAATTTGGACGGGGGTCATGCCGGCTGCGCTCTCCACGATGTCGCAGAAGCCGAGTTCCTTGATGCGGTTGGTGGATTTGGGGCTGTTGGCGATGCCGATAACCTTGCCGGTGACGCCGACGCGTTTTTTGGCCTCATAGCAGCAGAGCATGCCGCTCTTGCCGCCGGCGCCGAGGATGACGACGGTTTGACCATACTGGCAGAGTTTGGCGGTCTGAGCGGGGGCGCCGGCCACGTCGAGTGCGGAGAGGGCGAGTTTCTCGGGCATATCGGTAGGAATCTTGGCGTAGATGCCGCTTTCGAAGAGGATGGCCTTACCCTTGATGTCGACCTGGTCAACATCGGGACGCACATCGAGGATTTCGTCGATGCGGAGGGGGGTGAGCGAGAGGCTCACGAGGGTGGCCACGCGGTCGCCTTCCTTGAGGTCGATTTTGCCCTTCAGAGCGTCGCCAATCTTCTCGACCTTGCCGAGGAGCATACCGCCCGAACCGGTGCGGCGGTTGCGGTGCTTGCCTTGGAGCTCGACGTTGAGGAGCATTTCTTTCTTCACTTCCTCAAGAACCTTTTCGGCCGAAGCACCTTCACCAGCCTGCTGTTTGGCGTAGTTGTGAATGTCGGTAAAGCTGGCGCTGTCGATGTTGAGGGTCTGGACGTCGATGAGAATCTCGTTATCGTAGAGAACATCCATATTGTTGTCCAGTTTGTTGGCCGGCTGCGGGAGAACACCCTTGGGCTCGATGACACGGTGCGTGCCGTACTTGTTTCCTTTTGGTTGCATAATGATGTGATTTATTTAATTGATTTTTAGTATTATGATTTGATACTGCGCATTATTTGAACGTACAAAGATACGTTTTTTTTCTGATATGCCGAAAAAAAACTTCTCCCCGCAGGGGTGATGGCGGAGGCGAAAAGCGAGCAGTGTTCTGACCCTCAATACAGCGGCCGAGGCTGTGGGGGGGGGCGGCCGGAGGCGTGAGTCCTCGGCGCGGGGTGGGGACGGGGTGTGAGAGGCCGCTGGCGATGGGCAAAAAAAGAGGCAGAACCTTTCAGTTCTGCCTCTCTCTGTGACTCCTGCAGGATTCAAACCTGCAACCTTCTGATCCGTAGTCAGATGCTCTATTCAGTTGAGCTAAGGAGCCGTTGTTGTTTTCTGCTTGAAGAGGACTTGCTCCGTTTTCCTCGAAAGCGGTTGCAAAGATACGCACTTTTTCCAAAACCGCCAAAAAAAATTTCTATTTTTTTACTTCACCCAGTATAGATGCTTGGAAAAGTGATTCTTGCAAGAGGAGATAATATTACCTACTTGATGTTAGAGGGCTTGCAATTATAGACTTCGCGGTAGAGGAGGTCGCGAATTTGGACAAATTCCTCGTCATCAAGTTCGTATTTCGACATAATAATCATAGGGACAGTCACTTGGTCTTTGTGGTAGGAAGGTTGCAGATAGTCTTGGGGATTCTGAAAGAGTCCCATAGAGGCGTAGAACTCAATGCGATGTTCCGATGTTTCGTCGTGGGGGTGTTCTACTTCCAGCACCACCTGTTCGGTCTGCTGTGAAAGGAAGTTCAGAAAGACAGCTTTGCCGAGGCCCTGGTTGCGGAGGTCTTCGTCGATAGCGAAGTGTTCGATGTACACCAGTTCGTCGAAAGTCCAGTAGGTGAGGATGCCTACCGGCTCTTCGCTGTTGTCGCCCACGTTGGTGGCGACCTTGAAGTGGAATTTAGATTTGTTGCGATGCTTTAACTCCCCGAAAGGAGGTCGCTCTTCGTCTGGGAATGCTGACTCGAAGAGATCTTTCGCGAAATGGGGGTGGTCCGATTTAGAAAGGTCTGTTAGTTGGATCATTATAGGGGATTCTATTGAATTGTTCCGAAGTGGGTTGGGGTGTTATTTAGAGAAAAACGAGAAGTTGTTGAGGCAGAAGCGGAGGAAGACGACGTGCTGGAGTGCGAAGCAGTCATTGTCGTTGAAGCCTTTGTATTTGGTTTGTGTGAAATAGGCGGAGTATCCGAGGTCGATGCCGGCGCCGTTGAAGAGGTATCCGAGGGCGAGGGTGCCGAATCCGCCGATGCCGATGCCGCCTTGGTTGATGTAGGGGATAGTGCCCGTGCCCACGTCGGGCGAGGCGCCGTTCCACACGTCAAGAATGCTGTAGGACTTGCCGCCCACGTTGATGGCGTGCTTTGACACCTTAGTGTTGTTGAGGTCGAAGCCGAGGTCAAATTCGAGGTCGAATTTGTTAGAGAGGGGGATACGTTTGGCGATGCCCAAGTCGATGAAGATACGCTTCTCTTGGCCGTAGATGTCGCAAGCCACATACTGGTTGCGGCCGAGGATGCCGGTTCCGTTGGTAGAGGAGAGCAGGAACTGGCTTGCGGCCGTCAGCTGTGAGAAGTCGAATCGGAGCAGCCAGCCCCAGCCCGAAGGATAGTCGTAGCGAATGCCGACACCGATTTGGTAGGACAGCTTGTAGGCCATCTTGCCATACTCTGCAATTTGGAAGCTGTGGTACGACGGGATAGCGGAGGGCGAGATAAGGCCTTGGTTCACGAGGCTGTTCCAGATGGCTGTACCGTATTGCTGACTCAGCAGGACCCGGTTGATAGTGTTGGGGCAGTCGGGGGTGCCTCGGTAGAAGGCGGCCTGCTTGCTGTTGGGGATGAGCAGACCGGCATCCACCGTCACGGCGAGGCCCGACATACGGTTCTCGAAGCCCGAAGGCTTCTTCTTCTGAGCGTAGGCGGGGATGCAGACGATGAGGAAAGAGAGAATGAGGAGGCAGGGCTGCTTCATAGGCTGGACTTGTCGCATTTGATGATTTCGGAGAGGAGGAGGCGTGCCCGGCGGATTTGAATCTTCACTGTGCCGAGTGGCAGTTGCAGCCGTTCGGCGATCTCCTCGTAAGACAGTTCCTCGAAATAGCGCATTTCCACGATGCGGCGGTAGCGCGGTTTGAGCTGGTCCACCACTTGGCGCAGCAGCGTGCTGCGCTGGTGGTCGATAAGCACCTCTTCGGGGTTGGCGTCGCCGGAAGGGATAGGGTACTCGTAGTGGTCGTCCTCGTTCGTCACCGACATAGTGCTGAGCGGCACGGTGTTGAGACGGCGGCGGCGGACGAAGTCGATGCCGCTGTTGCTGGCGATAGAGAACAGCCAGGTGGAGAAGGCGTTTTGCGGGGAGTAGGAGTTCAGCTGCTTGAAAGCCTTGCTGAAGGTCTCGATGGTCAGGTCGTCGGCTTCGATGGGGTCGTGGGTCATGCGGAGGAGCATGAGGTAGATAGGCTCGCGATAGAAGCGCATGAGTTCGGCGTATGCCCGCTCGTCGCCTTTTTCGCGTGCGGCGAGAACCAGCTGATAGTCACGTTGGGCTTTGCCGGGGGGCTGCGATGTTTCCATTTCCTTTTGAGGGGCGGAGCCGCAATAGGGGCTTAGTAGCCGGTCTTTTGTGGCGCCTTGCAGTTAGTTTTGTTTTCGTGGTAACGGCGAAAAATGCAAAATAGTATCTGCCAAAAGAAAATAAATTTCAAACAGAGGGGCGAGGTAGCAGGTGGGGGGCTTCACGGCGAGCCGGCGGGCCGACTGGGCGGTGCACACGATCTGCCAGGCGAACTTCAGCGCCACGGCGCCGGCGACCACCTCCCAGGGGAAAGAGCCGAGAGCGAGGAGTGCGGCCGCAGAGGCGTAGAACAGCAGTATATTGAGGGGGCGGATGGCGCGCATAAACTTGGTAGAGGCGGGGTAGAAGCGGTGTGTGACGGTGCGGTGTTTGCGCAGCAGGTGCCACTGGCCGAAAGAGGGTTGAGCGGCGGCCACGGTGAAAGCGCCTGGGGAGAGCGCGCAGGAGACATTCCGCCGGGTGGCGTTTTGGTTGACAAACATATCGTCGGCTCCGTCGGGGATGTGGTAGTGGTAGATGAAGCCTTTCTTCCTCAAGAAGAGATTGCGGCGGTAGCTGAGGTTGCGGCCGTTGCCCGTGTAGGGGTGGCGCAGCATAGCGGCTCCGAGATACTGAGCGCTGTATTCGAGGTTGTCGTACTGCTGCAGCCAGTTGAAGAGGCCGCGGCCGTTTTGGATGCCGCAGAAGCCGAGGACGATATCCACCCGGTCGTCGGAGTAGCCGGCCACCATTTCCCTAATCCAGCAGAAGCGGTTGAGGTCCATGGGCATACAGTCGGGGTCGGCGAGCAGCAGGATGTCGTTCTTAGCCGACTTGATGCCGATGGAGAGGGGGTACTTGCGGCCCTTATATCCGTTGACGTTCTCGCTGATAGAAACGGTCTTCAAATGCTTGTAGTTTTCGGCCAGCACCTGGAGGATGAACTTGGTGTCGTCGGACGAGAGGTAGTCCACCACCACCACCTCAAAGTCGGGATAGTCCTGTTCGAGGAGGTAGATGAGGTTAGAGCGGAGCCATTCGGCGTCGTTTTGGGCGTAGAGAATCACAGACACCGGCGGCAGTTTTTGTTCCGAGGCTTTGTTGCCGTCCGACCGGCGCAGGCGTCCGACCCTGAAATGGAAGAGGCCGTAATAGAGGGCCAGCACAACCCAGCAGACACTCAGCAGGCAAACCAGTGCAAGTGTGTAGGAATCTGTGAGTAGGTGAGAAAAATCCATTGTGACTATGCTTGAAACCGATTTGCAAAAATAGTCATTATTTTCGGTTTTTTTCGTATCTTTGCGCCATGAAATATCAACCGCCTGTTGAAAACTCGGTTGACGGATAATCTGAAAGGTTGAGAATTATGAAGTTTGACATAGTAGCGAGAGACCCCCAAAGTTCCGCGCGCGCCGGCGTGCTGCACACGGCCCATGGTGCTGTGCCCACGCCCATCTTCATGCCCGTGGGCACAGCGGGCAGCGTCAAGGCCGTCCACCAGCACGAGTTGCGCGACGACGCAGGCGCCGAGATAGTACTTGGCAACACCTACCACCTATACCTCCGTCCGGGATTAGACATACTCCGAGCTGCCGGCGGGCTCCACGGCTTCAACGGGTGGGAGCGGCCGCTGCTCACCGACAGCGGCGGCTTTCAGGTCTTCTCCCTTGCCGACCGCCGGAAAATCAAGGAAGAGGGCTGCACCTTCCGCAGCCATATTGACGGCAGCAAGCACCTTTTCACGCCCGAGGGGGTGATGGACATAGAGCGTGTCATCGGCGCCGACATCATGATGGCGTTTGACGAATGCGCTCCCGGCGATGCCGACTACCGATATGCCAAGAACTCCATGGAGCGCACCCATCGCTGGCTTGACCGCTGTGAGAAGCGGTTTGGCGAGACCGAGCCGCTCTACGGCTATCCGCAGAGCCTCTTCCCCATCGTGCAGGGCTGCAAATATCCCGACCTCCGGCGCTGTTCTGCCGAGTTTGTGGCATCCAAGAACGCCGACGGGAACGCCATCGGCGGCTTAGCCGTCGGCGAGCCCACCGAGACGATGTACGAGATGATTGAGGTGGTCAATGCCATCCTTCCTGCCGACAAGCCCCGCTACCTCATGGGCGTCGGCACGCCCGCCAACATCCTTGAGGGCATAGAGAGGGGGGTAGATATGTTCGACTGCGTGATGCCCACGAGGAACGGCCGCAACGGGCTGCTCTTCACCGCCCACGGCACCGTCAACATCAAAAACAAGAAGTGGGAAGACTGTTTCGACCCCATCGACCCCGAGAGTTCCGCGCGCTGCGACCGCGACTATACCTTTGCCTACCTCCACCACCTCATCCGGTCGGAGGAGATACTGGGGCTGCAGATATGCTCCATTCACAACCTGGCGTTCTACCTGTGGTTAGTCGGCGCCGCCCGCGAGCACATCTGTATGGGCGACTATGGCGCATGGAAGTCGCGCCTCCTGCCCGAACTGGGCCGCCGCGTCTGATACGCCTTCGGCCGCTGTCCGTCAAAGCGAAGGCGGCGGGAGCAAGCGCTCCCGCCGCCTTTGTTTTGGGCCGGCATGGGGCGAGCGGCTACACCAGCGCTGCCGCGGTGGCGATGGCCTTATCCAAGCCGTCGAGGTTCTTACCGCCGGCGGTGGCGTAGGCGGGCTGGCCGCCGCCGCCGCCCTGCATCTCCTTGCCTGCGGTGCGGACGATAGTGCCGGCGTTCTTGCCGGCCTCCACGCGGTTTTGGCCGAGGCAGACCAGCAGCGAAGGTTTGCCGCCGAAGGGGCTGCCCAATACCACCGCCATGTCGGGGTGGCACTTGGCCAATGCCAGCATGGCGTCTTTCATTTGGCCGAGGTCGGCTTCGACCCGTTGCACCACCACGGGGTCCTGCGCGATGCGGGCGGCGATGTCCTTGACAAAGCCGGCCACCTGTTCTTTTTGGAACTGCTCCACCTGAGTCCGCAGGGCGGCGTTGTCGTCCATCAGTCGCTGGAGTGCTGCGGCCGGGTCTTTGGGGTTCTTCAACAAGTCGCGGAGGCAGTCCAGCTGGTCCTGCAGCCCGTTGCAGTACTGCTCGGCGGCGGCGCCGGTCACGGCCTCAATGCGGCGCATACCGGCCGCCACGGCGCCTTCGCTCACAATGCGGAACGACCCTATGTGGCCGGTGTTGGCGATGTGGGTGCCGCCGCAGAACTCCACGCTTTCGCCGAACTTCACCACGCGCACCCGATCGCCGTACTTCTCGCCGAACAGGGCCATGGCGCCCAGTTTCTGCGCTTCGGCGATGGGCATGGCGCGGTGTTCTTCGAGGGCTATGGCGTGGCGGATGTCGATATTCACCATTTTCTCCACCTCGCGAATCTCCTCGCGGCTCAACTTGGCGAAGTGGGAGAAGTCGAACCGGAGGCGCTGGTCGTCCACGCTCGACCCCTTCTGCTCCACATGGGCGCCCAGCACCTTGCGCAGAGCTTTGTGCAGCAGGTGGGTAGAAGAGTGGTTGCACTCGATGGCAAAGCGGCGGCACTTGTCCACCTCGGCCTTAAACCGGAGGCCGCCAATCTCGGCGTGGCGCAACAGATCGGCAAACTTGTCGGCGGGGACGATATGCACCGTCAGGCCGTTCTCCTTCTTGGTATCCACCACGGGCAGCACGTCGCCCCCGTCGGTGGAGAGGGTGCCCTGGTCGCCGACCTGTCCGCCGCTCTCGCCGTAGAAGGGGGTGCGGTCCAGCACCACCTGATAGAACTCTTTGTCCTTCACCTTTATGTGGCGGTAGCGCGAGATGCTCACCTCCTCTATGAGACGGTCGTAGCCCACAAACTCCTGTGTGGTGTCGGAGGCCAGTTCCACCCAGTCGTCGTTCTCCACGGCGGCTGCGGCGCGGCTGCGGTTTTTCTGTTCGGCGAGGCCTTTTTGGAAGCCCTCCATATCCACCGTCCAGCCCTTCTCCGAAGCCATCAGCCGGGTGAGGTCCACGGGGAAGCCGTAAGTGTCGAACAACTCGAAGGCGAAGGCGCCGTCGATGGTCATATTCTTGCCGTCGGCCTTGGCGATGTAGTCCTCGAAGCGGCCGATGCCGTTGGCGAGGGTCTTGAGGAACGACTGTTCCTCCTCGAGAATGATGCGGCGGATGAGGTCGTGCTGCTTCATCAATTCGGGATACTGGGCGCCCATCTGAGCCACAAGGGTATCGGTCAGTTCGTTGATAAACGGCTGTTTAAAGCCGAGGAAAGTGTAGCCGTAGCGCACGGCGCGGCGGAGGATGCGGCGTATGACGTAGCCAGCCTTGGCGTTGGAGGGCAGCTGTCCGTCGGCGATGCTGAAACTCACAGCGCGCAAGTGGTCGGCAATCACGCGCATGGCGATGTCGGCCTGGCCGTTGCTGCCGTAGGCGGTACCGGCCCGGCGTGCAATCTCCTGAATGAGTGGTTGGAACACGTCGGTGTCGTAGTTTGATTTCTTGCCCTGCATGACCATGCACAGGCGTTCGAAGCCCATGCCGGTGTCGATATGCTTTGCCTTCAGGGGTTCGAGGGAGCCGTTGGCCAGTCGGTTGAACTGCATAAACACCAAGTTCCATATCTCGATAACCAAGGGGTTGTCCTTGTTCACCAGTTCGCGGCCGGGCACGCGCAGCTTCTCAGCCTCGTCGCGCAGGTCGACGTGGATTTCGCTGCACGGGCCGCAGGGGCCCTGCTCGCCCATCTCCCAGAAGTTGTCCTTCTTAGAGCCTTTCAGAATGCGGCATTCGTCGATGTGTGCCTTCCAGTAGCCGTAGGCCTCGCTGTCCATAGCCAGCCCGTCCTTCTCGTCGCCGCCGAACACGGTCACATAGAGGTTTTCCCTGTTGATTTTCATCACCTCGGTGAGGAACTCCCAGGCGTAGGCGATGGCGTCCTGCTTGAAGTAGTCGCCGAAAGACCAGTTGCCGAGCATCTCGAACATGGTGTGGTGGTAGGTGTCGCGGCCCACCTCCTCCAAGTCGTTGTGTTTGCCGCTCACGCGGAGGCACTTCTGTGCGTCGGCGGCGCGGGAGTAGGGGGCTGTGGCGTTGCCGAGGAAGATATCCTTAAACTGGTTCATGCCCGCGTTGGTGAACATGAGGGTGGGGTCGTTTTTCACCACCATCGGGGCGCTCTCCACCACGCGGTGGTTCTTGCTCTCGAAGAATTTGAGAAACTGGGTCCTTATATCGTTGCTTGTCATAACGGTGTTGTTTTTTTCTCAGACGTTAGGGCGGTTGGGGTCAGAACTCGTCGCGTTCCACCAGCAGAATGGCGCTCTGCGGCACCACATAGTATTTCTCGCCGGCATATTTGATTTCCACGGCGTTTTTTTGCAGGAACAGGGCCAAGTCGCCCGGCTGCACCTGGAGAGGGATGTAGCGGGCGTCGCTGTTGGAGCGGTTCCACGACTCGCCCTCCTCCATGTTGGGGAGCGGATAGCCGGGGCCGCATTTCAGGATGTAGCCTGACTGCACCACCTCCTTGTCGCGGTAGCCGGCGGGCAGGTAGAGGCCGCTTTTGGTGCGTTCCTCGGCATTGTAAGGCTTTACCAACACCCTGTCTCCCACCACAATAATATTGTCAATACTTTTATTCATGGCGTTAGTTGAGACTGCAAAGGTACGAAAAAAAAGCGACACGGCGCCATCTTAAAATTGTTGTTTAGGCGGGCGGAGTTCCACGTTGCCTCAGCGGTTCACCACCTCCCAGTGGCCGCCGCGGTTGCCTCCGACCCTCCTTATGCGGTCCTCGTTCCTCAGCTGGGACACAATCCTCTCGCACTGCCTCTTGGTCAGACCCAGCACCTCGGCCATATCGGCCACCGTAATGTGGGGAGCGGAGATAATCATGGAGATAATCTTGAACTCGTTGCTCCTAATACCAACCCCCAAATTCATACCGACATTATTACCGACATTTATACCGACATTATTACCGACATTTATACCGACATTATTACCGACAATATTTTCTGAAACAGGCTTATAATCACATTGATTACATTCGTCAGATATACCGACATTATTACCGACATTTATACCGACATTATTACCGACATTAGCGATCTCTTCACCTTGGTGCTGTTTGAGGGTTTTATAGATTTCGCCCAGCATGAATTCGATGAAGGGGCGGCTGTCGCCGGTGCTTTGTGCGATGGCGTCGTAGTAGGCTTGTTGGTTGGCGAAGACCATGTTTTCGACGGGCAGGTGGGCGAAGAGGGGGTGCAGTTTGGAGAGGATGAGTGACTGCCACAGTCTCCCTGTGCGGCCGTTGCCGTCGCTGAACGGGTGGATGAATTCGAACTCGAAGTGGAACACGCAGCTGCGGATGAGCAGGTGGTCTTTTGATTTTTTCAGCCACTCGAAGAGGTTGTCCATAAGTTCTGGCACGCGGTGGTAGGGCGGGGCCACGTGTTCGCACTCGTTTTGGCCGAATACTCCCACTCCGCAGGAGCGGAAGCGTCCTGCGTCGTCTGTCAGTGCTTCCATCATTACTCCGTGAGCTTTCAGCAGGTCTTTTATTTTGAAGGGGTCGAGGGAGGGGAACAGTTCGTAGGTGCGGATGGCGTTTTTCACTTCTTGTACTTCTCGGATGGGTGCCACCACCACTTTGCCGTTGATGATATCGCGAACTTGGCTTTCTGTCATTTGGTTGCCCTCGATGGCGAGAGAGCTGTGGATGGTTTTGATGCGGTTGGCTTTGCGGAGACTCAGTGCGTCAACCTGTTCCAGCCGGATGGCGTAGCGTTCAATCTGAGCCGATATTTCGGCAATCAGGTTCACAATTTCAGAGGAGATGGTGAAAGGGGGTTGGTACATGGTTTTTTAGTTTCCGAAGTAGTGTTCCATTCTTGAATCGAACAGTGTTTGAGTCTCCTTGATGGACTGGTTTATGAGTTCTTTTTGTCTCTCTATTGCTTCAATCTTCTTGGCAAAGGATTGCTGGAGGGGGAGGGGAGGGACGATTGTTTGGTATGCGGAAATTGCTCTCTTCGACACTTCTTTGAAGGTTGCACCAATTCCCATTTCCTTGATACGGTCCATCGTAAGCAGAAGGTAGAAGTATAAGAACAGGTTATTGATAGACTTCCGGCAGACAATGTTCTTGAAACCTTGATTACAACACATAGGTTGTGCGGAAATGGCCAACTTTCCTATTGGGGCTCTTGACGAGAGTAGGACGGTACCGCAAGGCATTACAGTCAAGCCTTTAGCTCCTTTCGTTGTCAGTTTGCGCTGCGTCTCCCCGTAATACAGCTGGGAGTTCAGTTCGGCTGGTGTTACCCAATTGATTGTACCATCCCAATTAGTGCTGTCAGCAGTTGATGGAGTAGAACCAGTTACAATCTCGCCAACCTCATCTAGTCGTTTCACATCCCAGCCTTTATTGTTTGTGACGGGGTCGCCGAACATTTCGTAGAAGAGGGATTGGGCGAGGGTGTTGAGTTCCTTTATTTGCTGTTTTTTCTTTTCGATAATCTCACAAATCCTGTCCAACTCCATGACTATCTGATCTTGTATTGCAAGGGGCGGCACGGTTATAAACAAAGGGAAAAGGGATTGTCTTGTTATTTGAGGTTGTGCAGCACCTGTAATTACGCAAGACAAATCAACCGCTCGAAGTTGATACTTTAAGAAATCCACATGGGTACTACCATCTGTTGGATGGATTACCATCGCATTGCCGTTTATCCACGAATAAGGTTCCGATATGGTTATTTCACCGCAAGTTGCACCACGGCAGGTCATTAGTAGTTCTCTTTCTTTGTGGTTATATTGGTCAAACCTACCAATTACTCCATTGGCACCATATACGAGGTAGGCACCATCTTCTACAAGCATATTCGTAGAAATGGTTTTCGGCTGATAGATGTTGCACACTTCTCCCAACTTTTTGTATTCCCAGTTGTGGTTCATGAGGGGGAGCATTGATGGAGTGGGGTGGTTGCGGGGGGCTGGTTGCGGAGGGAACTGAGGGCGAACCGAAAGGGGAGCAGGTGGGGAAGGTTGGGTTTCGGGAAGGGGCAGACCTGCTCCCACTGGGTCTGTCCGCAGAGGAATTGGCGGGTGGTGATGGAGTGTGGCATGAGCAAATCGGGGGCTTGAGTGGAGCGTGGCAAGGTGAAAAGGAAAGGGCAGGAGGGGGCTATTCTGTATTAACCAATTCCTTTATTATGAGTAAAAATCACAAATGGTGTCCCCCTTACCTGCCCATTACCTGTATTCTTCGGTTATTCCAGCCTTTGTCTGTTCTTTTGGTGGTTCTTGCTTTTTTTTTCCTACTCACCCGCCGCCCTTTTTTCGTGACGGTTTGGTGCGGGAGAGGAACGCAACCTTCTAACAGAAATAACGGGGCATGGGCGGGTTTATTGTGCGGGCGGGGCTTTTTTTTTTCGTCAGCGAGGCTTTTTTTTGTGCGCAGGGCGGGTCCGAATTGGCGGGAGCGGCGCGCGGCGGCGGCTGTCCCGCAGGCAGGGGATTCATCGAGAACCTCATCAAGTTTCTTGGAGGGCCGGGTGTTTTGCGGTTTGGATTTTTTTTCGTACTTTTGCAGATTCAAAACTAACGTTTTCTGCTATGAAGAGAATTGCTCTTGCATTGGTATTGCTGATGATAGGCGGATATTTGGTCCGTGGCCAGGAAGTGCAGCCCACGTGGGAGTCGCTCAATCGGCGGGGCTATCCGCAGTGGTTTCGCGACGCGAAACTGGGCATATTTGTGCATTGGGGGCTTTATTCGGTGCCCTCGTTTTCGGGGCGCGACCAGTATGCCGAGTGGTTCTACCGGGGGCTGATGACAGGCGACACGGTGCGTGCGGAGGAGATGCTGAAGATAGAGCGGATGTGGGGTTCGCTGTTGGGCGACCAGTGGAGCGGGCGGCTCACCAACCTGCGAGGGATGAAGCAGAAGCCGTCGCTCACGGACCTTTACACCCTGTTGCCGTGCCTGTGGAATGCCGAGCATTGGAATCCCGCCCAGTGGGCGGAGCTGTTTGAGCAGTCGGGTGCGCGGTATGTGCTGTTGGTGAGCAAGCACCACGACGGCTACTGCCTGTGGAAGAGCCGCTACCAGCCGAGCTGGAACAGTGTGGTGACGGGGCCGCGGCGCGACATAGTGGGCGACCTCACGGAGGCGGTGCGGGCGCGCGGGCTGAAGATGGGGCTGTACTATTCGCTCACCGAGTGGACCAACAGCCGCCACGTGTGGATGCAGGACCCCGACAGCCTGATAGGCGACTACGTTGACAACTACATGGCGCCCCAATTCAAAGAGCTGGTCACCAAATACCGTCCCAGCGTGCTGTTCACCGACGGCGAGTGGCAGAACACGCCCGAGCAGTTTCGTGCCGAGGAGCTGATAGCGTGGTACTACAACACCGTGGGGCCCGAGGCGGTGGTGAACAACCGCTGGGGGTCGGACAAGGGGCGGGTGCTGCACGGCTACCTCACGCCCGAATACCAGCGGGCGCCCGACGACACGGTGCGGCCGTGGGCCGAGTGCCGCGGCATAGGCCGTTCCTTCGGGCTCAACCGCAACGAGCCGTTGGAGAACTATCTGACCAGCGACTCGCTGATACGCCACTTCGTGCGCCTTGTGGCGGCCGGGGGCGGCATGACGCTGAACGTGGGGCCCGAGGCCGACGGCACCATACCGATGCTGCAGCAGGAGCGTCTCATCGACTTAGGCAACTGGCTGCGAGTCAACGGCGAGGCCATCTATGCTTCTCGACCGTGGGCCAAGCAGTGCGAAGCTGACAGCGCGCTGTTCTACACCAAGCGTGGGGGCAACCTCTACGCCATAGCCACCCGGGTGCCCGAGCGCGCGGTGGTGCTCACCGATGTGCCGCGGCCGCCGGCGGGCATGAAAGTGACGCTCTTGGGCTGCGGGCGGGACCTGCGGTGGTTCTATCTTGGGGGGCGGCTGACCATCTATGTGGGCAGCCTCACCCACGCCGACCTGCTGGCCTGCAAGAGCGCGTGGGTGTTCCGTCTCGAAGGCTTGGCGCGGTGAGCCGTTTGTCTTGGGATGGGGAAGTATTGGCGTCGGGCAGCTGAAAAGGCGACGCATAATTATCGTATCTATGCCTGATTTTGATTCAAAAGCGCTTCGCGCTGCGGTCCTCCACCGTGTGGGCAACAGCGCTGCCGAGGAGGGCTATGTCCTCTCGGGTCGGCCGCTCCGCTTAGACGAGCGGCTGCAGGACCTGCTGGTCCGCCTCTTTGTCTCGCCCTTCAAGGGAGAGGAGTACTACCGCTTCAATGCCGACGAGGGGGTGGAGACTAACGACCTCTACCGCTGCTGCGCCGACATTTTTGCCGACCCCGAGCGGCTGGTGGAGGAGTCGCGCCGCATTGCGCGCCGCCTCTACGAGGCCACGGCGCACCCCGACCTGCGGGGGGGCGACCTGATGGTGGCCTACTTCGACGGCTGCCTATTTGAGGGCGAGCGGGTCGAGGCCGTGGGAATCTTCAAGTGCGAGGGGCGCGACCCGTTTTTGCAGGTGGTGGGCGACGAGGAGGCGTCCGGCGGCGGCGGCGCTGCCGTTACTGCTGCCGAAACTGGCGCCATAGAGGGGCAGTACGCCCTGCGCATGGCGGAGGGCATAGCCGCCGACCGTTTGGACAAGGGCGCCATCGTCTTCCGTGCCGAGGAGGAGAAGGGGTTTGTGGTGGCGGTGGCGGAGGCCTCCAAGAGCAGCCGCGAGGCGCAATACTGGCGAGATGCCTTCCTCGAGATAAGGCCGAGGGAGGACGAGTACTTCAACACCCACACCGAGATGCAGGCCTACAAGAAGTTTGTGACCGACGAGCTGCCCCAGCAGTTTGACGGCGTGAGCCGCGCCGATCAGGCCGATATGCTGAACCGCTGCAGCAACTATTTCAAGCAGAACGACAACTTCGACCTGCAGACCTTTGCCGAGGAGGTGATAGCCCAGCCCGAGGTGATAGACAGTTTCCAGCAGTATCGCAAGCAGTTTCAGGAGGACTACGACGTGCAGCTGCCCGACAGCTACGACATAAGCGAGAGCGCGGTGAAGAAGCAGTCGCGGGCCTACAAAGGGGTGATCAAGCTGGACCGCAACTTCCACATCTATGTCCACGGGGACCGCGACCTGATAGAGCAGGGCGAAGACGAGAAGGGGAAGTACTACAAAGTCTATTACAAAGAAGAAAGCTGAGGCGCGGCCGTGGGCGAGCGGTATCAGTAGGCGATGATGCCGAGCGCGAGGAGCGCGCGTTCGATGCCTTCGTCGTCAACGGAGGAAGTGACGTAGTCGGCGCGGGCCTTCACGCTGTCGGCGGCGTTGCCCATGGCGACGCCGATGCCGCAGAAGTCGAGCATTTCCACGTCGTTGCCGCCGTCGCCGAAGGCGATGCACTCGTCGGGGCGGATGGCCAAGGAGCGGATAAGGCAGTCGATTCCGGCGGCCTTGCTGTTGTCGGCGTTGATGAGGTCGCTGAAGCGTGGGTGCCAGCGTGGGAGGCGGCACTGGGGCAGGAGTGCGAGCACCTCGGCGTCGCGGGAGGCGGGCATGACGGCTATGATCTGGAATGTCTCGCGCCCCATCATCTGATCGATGGGCAGGAGAGGAGGCATTTGGAACTCCAGTTCGTTGCGGATGGCGACGGCGGACGGGTCGGAGCAGGAGTTGACGAACATATCGTGTTCGGTGAAAATCATGGTGCAGAGGTTGTTCTGCCGTGCGTAGGCGAGCCAGCGGTCGGTTTGGGGCTGAGGGATGGGGTTGCGGAGCAGCACGCGGTCGTCCATGAAGCAGTAGCCGCCGTTCATGGTGACATAGCCGTCGAATGCCAGGGGCATGGGCGGAATCAGCACCTTGGGGCGGCCGGAAGAGATGAAGGTGGCCACGCCGCGCCGGCGGAGCGCGCGGAAGGCGCGGACGGTGCCGGGCGAGACGCTGTGGGAAGAGAAGCTGAGGAGGGTGCCGTCGATGTCGAAGAAAGCCGCCTTGATCATAGTTCAGAGAAAATGTGCCGGAAGAGGGCGGTCAACTTCTCGGCGGCGAGGGAGGCTTGGAGGATTACGTCGTCGCCGTCGTTGAGGCAGGAGTCGCCGAGGTCGTGGGACTGGTTGGTGATGACGCTGATGCCGAATACCTCCATGCCGCAGTGGCGTGCCACGATGACCTCTGGGACGGTGGACATGCCCACGGCGTCGCCGCCGAGAGCGGCAAACATACGGTACTCGGACGGGGTTTCGTAGGCGGGGCCTGTTTCGGCCACATAAACGCCCTGGCGGAGCGAGAGTCCGAGCGAAGCGGCGGCGCGGAGTGCGGCGTCGCGGAGGCGCGGGGAATAGACGGTGGTCATGTCGGGGAAGCGAGGGCCGAAGCGGTCGAAGTTGGGGCCGATGAGCGGGTTGGGCATGAAGCTGATGTGGTCGGAGATGACCATGAGGTCGCCCACGCGGTAGGAGGGGTTGAGGGCGCCGGCGGCGTTGCTCACGAAGAGGGTGCGGATGCCGAGCGCGGCCATGACGCGGACAGGGAACGTGACCTCGAGCATAGAGCAGCCCTCGTAGAAGTGGAAGCGGCCCTGCATGGCCATGACGGGGCGGCCGGCGAGAGAGCCGAAGATGAGGTTGCCCTTGTGCCCGATGGCGGTGGTGCGTCGGAAGTTCGGTATGTCGGGGTAGGGGATGACGAGGGGGTCGTCGATGTGGTCGGCCAGGGGGCCGAGGCCGCTGCCGAGGATGACGGCGGCGAGGGGGAGGGGGCGGCTGCCGAGGCGCTGCCGCAGAAAGGCGGCGGTTTGGTCAATGATGTCGGTCATTCTTCAGTTGTTCGATTTGTTGCTGCAGCACGGCGGCCTGTTCGTAGTCTTCGTCCTTTTCGCATTGGCGGAGTTTGTTTTCGAGGGCTTCGATTTCGTCGGCCGGGGTGACGCGGGGCATTTCGTGTTTGGGCAGGTTGTCCTCGAGGGCGCCGGGGGCCATGGAAGTCTCCTCCAGCACGGCGAGGCTCATGCTCACGGGGCACTGCTGGAGGGCGGCCAGCACGAGGGCGTCGCTGGTGCGGCTGTCGATGAGTTTTTCGGAGAAGCCGTCGCTGATGGTGAGGGTGGCGTAGAAGACCCCTTCCTCGAAGCGGTCGATGGTCACGCGGCGGAGGGAGAGCAGATATTCCTCCATGATGGTGTTGAGGAGGTTGTGGGTGAGCGGTCGGCTGGCCTTGCGCTGTTCCACGGCCATGATGAGCGCCTGGGCTTCGGCGTCGCCGATGAGAACTGGGATGTGCCTGCCCCGCTCGGGCGCGTCGAGGATGAGGATGAAAGCGTCGTTGAGCGAGAGGGTCTTAGTGATTTGCAGGGGATAGACAGGTGTGTATTCCATGGCGGGGCTGGTTAGGAGGACTTGAGGTATTGGGCCAGGCGGGCGACGGCCCGGCCGCGGTGGCTGATGAGGTTTTTGACCTCGGGCGGCATTTCGGCGAAGCTCACCGCGAAGCGGTCGGGCATAAAGACGGGGTCGTAGCCGAAGCCGCCCCGGCTGCAGCGTTCGGAGAGGATGACGCCGTCCACGCGGCCCTCGAAGAAGCGCGGGGCGCCTCCTTCGAGGAGGCAGACCACGGTGCGGAAGCAGGCGCGGCGGTTGGCGCAGCCGTCGAGAGCGGCGAGCAGCTTGTTGATATTGTCGTCGAAAGAGCACTGATCGCCGGCGTAGCGTGCGCTGAAGACCCCTGGGGCGCCGCCGAGCGCGTCGACCTCGAGGCCGGTGTCGTCGGCAAAGCAGTCGAGGCCGCAGCGATGCCACACCCACTGGGCCTTCTGCAGGGCGTTGCCGCGGAGGGAGTCGGCGGTTTCGGGTATGTCGCCGGCCAGCCCCATCTCTGCGAGGCTCTTGAGTTGGACGGTATTGTTGAGCATTTCGCTGACTTCTTGCAGCTTGTGCTTGTTGTTGGTGGCGAAGACAAGCGTTTTCATACACTGCAAAATTACGCAAAAAAAATCACATACCGACAATAATTTCTCCGCTCGCACACAATAGAAGCGCAGGAAGTGCGTTAAGGGATAGATTGAATAACAGATAACGCTGTAGAAATGAGAAAACAAATACTGCTTATTGCCGCCCTGCTCGCTGTCATGCCCCTTGCGGCGCAGGAGAAGCATTTGGCCGCCCTGTTCGGCTACTCGGTGTTCTATCGGCCCGACACGGACCAGCCATACGTCGAGACCTATCTTGACTTTGATGCCAACACGCTGAACTTTGGCTCCTTCGAGGAGGGGTCCTACCGCGCCACGGTGTCCATCACCCTCACCGTGAAGCGTGGCGACAGCCTTGCCTACGTCAAGAAGTACAACCTCCACAGCCCGGCCAGCAACCGTCAGGAGAAGAACCACTTCACCTTTGTCGATTTGCGGCGTTTCGCCCTCAGCAACGGTCTCTACGACCTGCGCATGGAGCTGAAAGACAGCCTCTCGAAAGATGCCCCCATAGTGCTGACCGAGAAGCTGGTGGTGCTGTATGAGAAGGGCAAGCCCGCGATATCGAACCTGCTGCTGATATCTTCGGCCACCGAGACGGTTCGGGAGAATATGCTCAGCAGGGGCGGGTACGACATGGTGCCGTATATAGACGATTTCCTGCCCGCCGACCGGGAGACGATTTTCCCGTACTTTGAGATATACAACCTCGACCGGGAGCTGAAGGGCGGGGAGTATGCGGTGCGCCTGTCGGTGGAGCAGAAAGAGACGGGGCGTCGTGTCGGCAACATAGGCACCGAGCTCAAGCACAGCGCCTCCAAGTCGCTGCGGGCCGTCTATGCGGGCTTGGACATCAAGGGTCTTCCCTCGGGCAACTACAACCTGGTGGCCGAGGTGAGCGGGGCCGACGGAGCGGTGCTGCTGCGCAAGCGCTTGGGCTTCATGCGTTCCAATCCCGGCGCCGACCCCTCGTCGGCGGAGCTTACCGAGGACGCGGTGGCGGCCTCGTTTGCCTCGACGCTCAAGGACGACGAGCAGCTCGGCTACTTCATCGACGCGCTCTACCCCATATCGTCGCCCGACGAGATTGCCACGGCGCAGAAGCTGACGGACAGTTCGTCGCTGCAAGAGAAGCAGACCTATTTCTACCGTTTTTGGATAGCCCGCGACCCCATTGCGCCCGCCGACGCGTGGCGGGAGTATGAGAAGCGACTCGACTATGTGAAAGAGCGCTTCAGCTATCCGCTGACCCCCGGCTACCGCACCGAGCGCGGCCGGGTGTATCTGCAATACGGTCCGCCCGACTACATACGCGACGAGAAGAACTTTGTGAGCGCCAAGTACCTCAGCCCCGGCATAGTGGTGAGCAGCCAGGTGGAGGCGTCGGCCGAGGCTACCACCTACGTGAACGCCAGCGGACAGGGGACGGTGCACTACCTGCCCTACCAGCTGTGGCGGTACAATATGCTGCCGGGCGACGACCCCAACCGGGTGTTCCTTTTTTGGGACGAGTTTCGGTCGGGGTTCTACAAACTGCTCAACTCCAACGCGCGAGGCGAGCTGCGCACCGCTTTTTGGGAGCGGGTGCTGAGTCAGAACCAGCTGGAGGAGAACGAGGTGGGCGCCGTGGGCGAACAGTTTGAGCGAGGCTTTTGATGTACTGGCTTTCGGACATACTGTTCGTTGTGGTCTATTGTGTGGCGAGGTATCGGCGCGGGGTGACGCGCGCGAACCTGGCCAAGGCCTATCCCGACCGGACCGCTGCCGAGCGGCTGCGGATAGAGCGGGCCTACTACCGCCACCTGTGCGACCTGCTGGTGGAGGGAGTCTATGGGCTGTATGCCCCGCTGCGCTGCCTGATGGGCCGCTACCGCTTTGCGAACCGCGAGTTGGTCAACCGCTACTATGAGCAGGGGAGGAGCGTGATCCTCCTCTCGTCCCACTACAACAACTGGGAGTACATGGTGGCGACGCTGGGCTGCCAGGTGATGCACCACGCCGTGGGGGTGGGCAAGCCCCTCGACGACAAGTGGGCGGCGGGGTTCGTCACCCGCCGTCGGTCCCGTTACGGCACCAAGATAGCGGACCAGACCAATGTGCGGGAGACCTTTGCCTACTTTGAGGGCCACGGGGTGCCGACGGCCTATATGATGCTTGCCGACCAGTCGCCGAGCAACGAGCGCAAGTCCTACTGGGTTCCCTTCCTGCACCAGGAGACCCCTTTCCTATATGGCGCCGAGTATTTCGCCCGCAAGTACAATATCCCCGTGCTATACTATGAGGTGGCCAAGGTGCGGCGGGGGCGCTATGAGGTGAGATTTGCGCCGCTGTGCGACGAGCCGCGGATAGCGCCGCAGTATTCCATAGTGTCGGAATACATACGGCGGCTGGGCGAGACGCTGCGGGACGGCCCGCAGTACTGGCTGTGGTCGCACCGCCGGTGGAAGCGGAGGCGGCCTGCCGACGTGCCGCTGCACCCGTCGCCCTGCGCGGAGCAGGGGGGGTGGCACAGACAATCCACTCAATACGATTTACAAAATACAGAAAACAAGTGCATATAGCCGTAGTCATACTCAACTGGAACGGGAGGCGGATGTTGGAGCGCTTCCTGCCTTCGGTAGTTGCCAACACGGGCGGCGACACGGAGGTGATAATAGCCGACAACGGGTCCACCGACGACTCCTTGGATTTTTTGGCCGCCCACTATCCGGGGCTCCGCGTCATCAGGCTGGACCGCAACTATGGTTTTGCGGGGGGCTACAACCGCGCCTTGGCCGAGGTGGAGGCCGACTGCTTTGTGCTGCTCAACGACGATGTGGAGCCGGCGCCGGGCTGGATAGAGGCCGTGGAGGCGCAGATGGAGGCCCACCCCGACACGGCGGTGTGCCAGCCCAAGCTGCTGATGTATGACCGGCGGGACACGTTTGAGTACGCCGGCGGAGCGGGGGGCTTCATCGACAAGTACGGCTACCCCTTCTGCAGGGGGCGGCTTTTCACCTCGATAGAGCGGGACAGCGGGCAGTATGACGATGAGTGCGAGATATTTTGGGCTTCGGGAGCGGCGATGTTCGTGGTGTCGGACGTGTGGCGCGAGCTGGGCGGACTCGATGACGAGTTTTTTGCCCACATGGAGGAGATAGACTTCTGCTGGCGGGTGCAGAACGCCGGTTATCGTGTGGAGTACTGCCCGGGGTCCACGGTGTATCATGTGGGGGGCGGCACGCTGCCCAAGTCGAGCCCCCGGAAGACCTACTTGAACTTCCGCAACAACCTGGCCATGCTGTACAAGAACCTGCCGGCGTGCCGGCGCCTGCGGGTGCTGGCGCTGCGGGTGATACTGGACTATGTGGCGGCCTTCAAGTTTTTGGCCGAGCGCAAGCCCAGGGAGTTTGCGGCCGTGGTGAAGGCCCACCGGGCGTTCTATGGCTGGATTCCGTCGCTGAAGCTCCGCGCCATTCAGACGGAGGGGAAGGTATGCCGCCGCAATATCTACCGGGGGCTGCTGCTTGTGGAGTACTACCTGCTGAGGAAAAAGAAATTCAGCCAGCTGAGCATGAGGGTGGCGAAGGGGAGCGCCTCTGCCGCCGGCAAGCCATAGGCGCGGAGGAGTCCGCCGTTCCGGCCCGGAGGGGTCAGGGGGCGGCGGCGGGATGGGCCCAACCCAATAGTCAATTCACAAAATACAATTCACACTTCACCTACTAAAGCAATGAGAAAAGTACGCGTGCGTTTCGCACCCAGCCCCACCGGCCCCCTGCACATCGGGGGAGTCCGCACGGCGCTCTACAACTACCTATTCGCCCGACAGAATGGGGGCGAAATGATTCTCCGAATCGAGGACACCGACCAAACCCGCTTCGTGGCCGGCGCCGAGGCCTATATCATAGAGGCCTTGGACTGGTTGGGAATCAAGTTTGACGAGGGCGTGCACATAGGCGGCGACTACGGCCCCTACAGGCAGAGCGACCGCAAGTCCATGTACAGGCAGTATGCCGACCAGCTTTTGCGCGACGGCTGGGCATACTACGCCTTCGACAAGCCCGAGGCGCTTGATGCCAAGCGCAAAGAATTTGAGGCGCAGAAAAAGACGTTCCAGTACGACTGCACCACCCGCCTGACGATGGAGAACAGCCTGTCGCTGAGCGCCGACGAGGCGAAGCGCCGCATAGAGTGCGGCGAGCCATACGTGGTGCGCTTCAAGTTTCCAGAGCATGAGGACATCACGGTGCACGACCTCATCAGGGGCGACGTGACGATGAACAGCAGCCTGTTGGACGACAAGGTGCTCTTCAAGTCGGACGGAATGCCCACCTACCACCTCGCCAATATAGTTGACGACCACTTTATGGAGGTGTCGCACGTGATACGCGGCGAGGAGTGGCTGCCCTCGGCGCCGCTGCACGTCATGCTCTACAAGGCTTTCGGCTGGGAGGAGACGATGCCGCAGTTTGCCCACCTGCCCCTGCTGCTGAAGCCCGACGGCAACGGCAAGCTGAGCAAGCGCGACGGCGACCGCTTAGGCTTTCCCGTCTTTCCCTTGGACTGGCGCAACCCCGAGACGGGCGAACTGAGCAGCGGCTACCGCGAGAAGGGCTACTTGCCCGAGGCGGTGGTGAATATGCTGGCGCTCTTAGGCTGGAATCCCGGCAACGACCAAGAACTGATGACCATGGACGAACTCATCGGCCTGTTCAGCCTCGAGCACATCAGCAAGAGCGGGGCCAAGTTCAACGTAGAGAAGGCCAAGTGGTTCAACCACGAGTATCTGCAGAAGTGCCCCGACGAGACGTTGGCCGAGATGTTCCTGCCCGAGCTGAAGGCGCGGGGCGCAGAGGCGCCGATGGACTATGTGGCGAAGGTGTGCGGCATGATGAAGGAGCGAATCTCCTTCCCGTCGGAGCTGTGGGAGCAGACCCACTACTTCTTCAAGGCGCCCACCGAGTATGACCCCAAGGCCGTGGCCAAGCGGTGGAAGCCCGGCATGAGCGCCCACATGAACAAGGTGATAGAGATACTCAACACCGTGCCGTTTGAGTACGCTGCCATCCATCAGGCCCTTCTTGAAGACTACATCAAGGGCAACGAGCTGAACATGGGTCAGATAATGAACTCGTTCAGGCTGGCCGTGGTCGGCACCACCGTGGGGCCCGATATGCTCACCCTCGTGATGACCATAGGCAAGGAGGAGACCATTGCACGCGTGCAGCGGGCCATAGACACCATAGGAGAGGCGGAGTGACCCTTCCGCCCTTTAGTAAAATCACAATCCACGAATCACAAATCACACAATAGACATGGAAGAAATCAACAACAACCAAAGCGAAGCCCCAAAGGAAGAGAACGTGCCGCAGACTGCCGTCGAGCAGCCGGCTGCCGCCGAGCCCTCGCAGTCCGCCGAAGAGTCGAATCAGTCCGCCGAAGAAACGAAGAAAAAGAAATGCTGCTGCTGCGGCAAGTGGACGATGAACCACTGCTTGGCGGCGTGCAACGTAATCCTGTTTGTGGGGCTCGTGCTGCTCTATGTGTTCCACTTCACCGGTGTGGGCACCCACAGCAAGTACAACCCCGATGCGTCGGAGCCGGTGATAGCCGAGGACGGCGTATTGAAGATTGCCTACGTAGATAGCGACAGTTTGCTGGCCAAGTATCAGTATGCCATAGACCTGCAAAAAGAGCTGGAGGACTATAAGAACGCCCAAGAGCGCAGCTATCAGCAGCAGATGACGCAGTTTCAGAACGACTATCAGACCTATCTGAAGACGGGCGAGAACATGACCCTCACCCAGCAGCAGGCCAAGGAGGCGGAGCTGAAGCAGCGCGCCGACCGCCTCGCCACCCTCGAGGCCGAGCTCACCAACAAGATAATGGAGAAGCAGATGAACTACAACATAGAGCTGCTCAACCGAATATTCGCATACGTGCGCGAGTATAACGCCGAGAACCAGCAGTTCGACCTCATCATGCGCAAGACCTTTGTCGATAGCCCCACCATCTATATGAATCCGGGCATGGACATCACCGACGAGATAATAGCCGGACTCAACAAGGAGTATAAGACAGTGAAGGCCAAACGCGAGAAAGAGAAGAAGTAGCCTTTGTTTCGTCTCGGCATTAAAGCGATAGCCTCTCCGCCCGACGGCGGAGAGGCTATCGCTTTATGCGGACAGGGGCGGCGGGTTCTCTATGGCTCGTGGGTGAGGGCTATCATGTGGGCGGTCACTTTGTCCAGCTCGTCGCGGTTGGTGAGCACCCCTTTGGGGCAGAGGGTGATGTTCATCAGGTTGGCCACTCGGGCAAGGCGGTGGTCGAAGTCGTTCTTGAGGGTGAAGATGTAGGAGTGGCACGCCATGCCGAGGAAGGCCTCCTTGAGTGCGGCGGACTTATAGACAATCTCGTTGAAGAGGTGGTCGGTGGCAATGCCGGTCTTGCACTCCACCACGAAGAGGGTGTTTGCCTTGATGAAGGCCACGTCCAGTTCGTTGTTGTGGCTCTCGCCCGGGCGTGAGATACGCACGCCGAGGGCAATCTCTTGCGGGTCGACGGCTCGCAGCAGCAGGTGATAGACATACTCCTCGAACCAGCCGCCGGTGAGGTAGTCAATCTCTTCGGGGAGGAGGGTGTCGGGCTGCCGCGGGACGAAGGAGAGCTGGGTTAGGAGCTCGCGGATGCCGGGCACGCGGACGGTTTTCGGGCGGTCGTCGCCGTTCATGATGGCGCGGATAGAGAGCGGGCGCTTGGTGCCGCGGTAGTGGAGGCGGAGCAGTTCGATGGCCGAAAAAGCCCTTGTGGAGAGGTTTCGGGAGCGGAAGCGGTCGAAGATATGGCTGGCATCCGAAAAGCTCCTGAGCGGCGTGTGTGAGGCCTTGTCGAGGTCGTGGACGAGGTTGTTCAGGGTGAAGTATTCGGCCAGTGTCATCCGATAGCGGATTGGTTCGATGATGTCGGTGGTGCGGGTGCAGGAATCGTCGGTGAAGAAGGAACTGACGATGAGGTTCTCCCTTGTCTGCGTGTAGTAGAACGTGGTGTTGAAGGCGAAAAAGACATTCTGCACGGCGAGGGCGATGTATCGGGTGCCGCCGGCGAGGTTGACCCAATACTCCTCGTCGGGCGAGAGCCGCGAGCGGAGGCGCTGGCAGATGCGGTCGTAGATATATCTGTCCTCGTCGCGCTTGAAGGCAAGGAGGCTGATGAGGCTCTCCGGGATGTGCAGCAGCGAGGCATAGACTTGCGCCGCCTGGCGCTCGCCGTGGGTGGAGACGAAGAGGACTTTGTCGCCTTCGGCATATTTCTCTTTGAGGAAGAGGTAGGCGGCGAGAGGCTCGTTGGGGTCGAAGATATTGACAAGGGTTTTCATGGTGGGCGGTGGGCGGTGAGCGGTGAGCGGTGAGCGGTG
>DCJB01000097.1:2300-10484 GCA_002317325.1 Bacteroidales bacterium UBA1711 | reverse complement strand
GCGAAGAGTCCGGCTATGGCCTGTTGGTATTCGGTTTGGCTCACAGCGGTGCGTCGGCTGTCAAATTCTTGAAAAATGGGCTTGTATTTTTCGTAGCGGGCATCCCAGTCAACGGTGTCGTATTCCCAAAAGAGGTAGGACTGGTCCATGCCGTGCCACAGCATTTCAAACTGCTGGGAGAAGGTCTTGCAGTAGATGGCGTTGGGGTTGACGAGTTCCAGTTTGTCTTTGCGGCAGGAGGAGAGACCGGCGAGGATTGTGAGCGTGGCGAGCGCGAGTGCGATTCTTTTCATTTGCGGGTGGTGTTTGGGGGTTGAACTGAGGTGTTAGAGCCAGTAGGAGATGCCGCCCTGCACAACCATGGTGGTGTTGTATCTTGGGTTGAGGTTGGTCATATAGTTCTTTTGGATGTCGGTGAGGCCGTAGTACCAGCGGAGTTCCACGCCCACCTCTATCCGTTTGGCGATGATGCCGCTGAGGCCGGCACCCCAGGTAAGGCCCGCGTCGAAGCGGTTGTCCCTCACGGTGCTGAACTCCATGTCGGAGTCGAAGGCGTTGGAGGCCTCATCGCCGTAGATGGTGTAGGTGCAGGAGTAGGAGGTGCCTTTGCGGTGGCTGCGCAGCCACAGACCCACATATCCGCCGCCGAAGGCGCGGACCCTCACCATCTTGCCGGCTGAGAACTGCACCACGATGGGCAGCGAGAGGTAGTCGTTGGTGGTGTATGTGGAGGTCACGGTGCGGTTGCCGTAATAGATGAAGACGTGGTTCATGTTGTAGTTCTTCTGCACCAAGTCCAGATCGGCCCGTAGTGCGAACCATTTCACGGGGTAGAAGCAGGCCTGCAGGCCGGCGGAGAAGCCGTTGGCCGTTTTGTCGTATTCGATGTCCTTCATGTAGGACATATCGATGGAGTGTCGGTTTTGGGCCCAGCCGCCGTTGATGCCGAGGCTCCACCGGGTTTCTTTGGCTGCGGAGGAATCGGCGGCGGGGGTTAGTGCCTGTGCGGCGGCGGCCGTTAGGAGGAGAGTAAGGACGAGTGTTGTCTTCTTCATTTTCACGGGTTGATGATACAAGAAAAGGGCGCCGGGCATAGACCCGGCGCCCAGGGATTGGGCTGTTGTTATTCAGCGTCGCTGATAAAGGGGTATTTGTAGTCGCGGGCGGGGTCGAAGGTCTCTTTGATGGCCTGGGGGCTGGTCCAGCGGATGAGGTTGAGGTAGGAGCCGGCCTTGTCGTTGGTGCCGCTGGCGCGTGCGCCGCCGAAGGGCTGCTGTCCCACCACCGCTCCGGTGGGCTTGTCGTTGTAGTAGATGTTGCCGGCGGCGTACTTCAGAATGTCGGCGCCAGTGCGCAGCGCCTTGCGGTCGGCGGAGAAGATGGCGCCGGTGAGGGCGTAGGGCGAGGTTTGGTCGCACAGGTGCAGGGTCTCTTCATACTTCTCGTCCTCATAGACATACACCGTGATGATGGGTCCGAATATCTCCTCGCACATTGACTTGTAGTCGGGTTTCTTGGCGAGTATCACGGTGGGCTGAACAAACCAGCCTTTGCTCTTGTCGCCTGTGCCGCCGACCACTATCTCAGCGTCGGGGCTGTTTTTGGCGTGTTCGATGTATCTCATGCAGTTGTCGAAGGAGGCTTCGTCGATGACGGCGTTGACGAAGGCGCTGAAGTCCCGCACGTCGCCCACCTTGATTTCAGCCACCATGGCGGCCACCTTCTCTTTCACGGCAGGCCACAGGCTGGCGGGCACGTAGGCGCGGCTGGCGGCCGAGCATTTCTGCCCCTGGAACTCGAAGGCTCCGCGCACGATGGCGGCAGCCACCTGGTCGGCGTCGGCCGACTTGTGGACGAAGATGAAGTCCTTGCCGCCCGTCTCGCCCACAATCTTGGGATAGGTCTTGTAGATGTCGATATTCTGACCGATGGATTTCCAGAAGCCCTTGAAGGTGCCGGTGGATCCGGTGAAGTGCACGCCGGCCAGGTTGGGGTCGGCAAAGGCCACGTTGCCAATCAGTGCGCCGCTGCCGGGGAGGAAGTTCACCACGCCGTCGGGCAGACCTGCCTCCTTGTAGATGTCCATCAGCAGGTAGTTGGAGAGCATGGCCGTGGTGCTGGGCTTCCAGATGCACACGTTGCCCATCAGCACGGGGCTGAGGCACAGGTTGCTGGCGATGGAGGTGAAGTTGAACGGGGTGATGGCGAACACGAAACCCTCCATGGGGCGGTAGGTGACGTAGTTCAGCGTTCCCTTGTCGCTGCAGGGCTGGTCGCTGTAAATCTGAGAAGCGTAGTAGGCGTTGTATCGCAGGAAGTCCACCAGTTCGCAAGCGGAGTCAATCTCGGCCTGCATGGTGGTCTTGCCCTGTCCGAGCATGGTGGCGGCGTTGATGAGCCAGCGGTATTTGCCGCTGATGAGGGTGGCAATCTTCAGCATGATGCTGGCGCGGTCAATCCACGGGGTTTCGGCCCACTCTTTGTGTGCCTGCAATGATGCCTCGATGGCGGCCTTCACCTCTTTCTCGCCCACTTTGTAGTAGCGTGCCAGCACGTGCTTGTTGTCAGTAGGCATTACGATTTCGCCCATGTCGGCGGTTTCCACCTTCTTGCCTCCGATGACGGGATAGATGGTGGTGGTCTTTGCGTAGAGTTCCTCTAAGGCTTTGCGGATTTCTTTGCGTTCGGCGCTGCCGGGCTTGTAGCCGAGCACGGGTTCGTTCTCGGGTTTCGGAAACGTGAAAATTGTGTTGTTCATAAGTTTTAGATAATTATTAAAAACGTTGTTGTTGCCTTTACTTACGCTGCCTCTCTGTGCCGTCCGATGTGCCTTCGCTGCTGTTTTGCAGTCCTATCGGATTGCTCAATTCTCCTCTTCTACACTGGTGGACAGTTTGTTGTGTAACTCTATCACCTATTCTTTTTCTCTTGCAAAGTACGCAAAAAAAAATGAGATATGCAAGTTCACGCCCTCAAAAAACAGTCCTGTCTCCGGTGGCAAACACCCTACACCGCTTTCCATTTGGAATTGAACCATTGGCGTTGCTCTATCCATTGCTTAGCCGCTTGGGTGGCGTGGCTTTTGAAAAGGTCGAAGTCAACAGTTATCGGGTAGATACGGTCGGCAGCCTCCCTCTCGGAGAATACGTACATCCCGTGCCACCCATTTGCGGGAAACTCCTCGGAGCCGCCGTTGACCATGGTTCTGAATTTGGGATGTTTCAGAAAGTCACCGTCAAGAACAAATGCGATACTCCAAAAGTAGGATTCCATCGCACGGAGGGAGGGTTCTCGGTCGCGCGTAACACGGTCTCTGACACTGGTCTTGCATTGCACACACCCGAAGCTTTTTTTCTTCCCGTCAATGGTGACAATGCAGTACAGGTCAAAAATGTTGCTTTTGATTTGGTCTTTCAGCCAGCTGATGTCGCGGGGTTCGTTGGCCAAGTCGCCGGCTTTATTCAGCGTATTCAAGTCGCGTTGGAGGACAAGTTCTACCTCCGTGCCGCTAAGGGTGACAGAGGCAAGTTTTCTTATCATTTCCTCAAAAGCGTGGCCGCTTGACTTCTTCCAGCTTTCATCTGCACTGACAACTTTTCGAATTGTTTCCAAATTTTTTTGGAACTGACGGGTCAATTGGAAACTTTTTTTAATGGGAGGCGAATATCTCCCGATATTGACGGACACTTGCATTGTTGTCAGGTGTGCCGTTCCTTTCATGCTGTCCTTTCATGTTGGCTGGCGGGGTGCTGTGGTTCTTGGGAAGAGTAGGCGGGCGGGGATATCTTGCTGTCTTGGCGATAGGTGGAGTCGATTCGTATGCAGTCGAAGTTGTTGTCTTGGTTGGGCGAGTAGTAGGAGTCGATGATGGCGTTGGGTATGAATCGAATTGGTCCCCCGGCAATGTCAACGGCGGGGTCAATACTGTATTCAACCCACAACTGAAGCCTGTTGTGCCGATCGGCTTTCAGCAGCAGCGGCACGCCGCCTCAGCACATGCCGTCATTCTTGTGCGGACCGTTGGGTGAGAGGTAAGGAGTCCATCTGAACAGAAGCCGCGCTGTAGTACCTCAGACCGAAGGCGTTCGGGGGCAGTGAAAACTGTTGATTGTGCAGATGAGTGAAAAAATCACTTTAGGTTTACAGAAAAAGTCGTATCTTTGCAGGTGGAAAAAGATAACAACATAAACACATTTTGCCTTATGAAGAAATTAAGTATCATGATGATGTGCTTTGCCGTCATGTCGCTCGGCCTGGTTTCGTGCAAGAGTAGCAGCAGTGCCTCGGGCAGCAACTACGACGCTGCCAAGAAGAGCGGCCGCAGCACAGCCACTGCCATTTTGGGTCTGTACAACTCCTACAAATCCAATGGCACCATCAACCTTTCCAATGCCTCTGACCTGACAAACGGCCTTATGCTGGCCACGGGTTACGCCAATATGCGCAACAACCGTCAGGATGCCGAGTATAAGAAGGCTTTCGCTGCCGGCATGGTCTCCGCCGGCACGGGTCTGATTACCGCTGAAAACGCAGAGCGCGTCATTGACAAGATGAACAGCCTTACCGGCCTCAGCGTCAACGCCGCCAACATTTCCAACAGTGTAGGTACGGCACAGGCCATCATCCAGCTGCTCCAAGCGCTGGGCACCAATTAAGGGCTGTTTGCGCAGCGCTCAAACGGAAGAGGAGGTCTCCACACAGAGGCCTCCTCTCTTGTTTTTGTTGTCCCGGTGGGGGCGTAGGGTCACTGGTGGTTGCGGATGAAGGCGGCGAGGGTTTCGACGGCATCCACGTTGCGGGGAGACTGGAGGTCGATGGTGCCGCTCTCGATGGCGGCCAACCGTCCGCTCCGCACGGCGCTGAGGTCGGAGTAGGGGCGGGTGGAGCAGAAGCGGGCCGAGTCCTCGCGCCGTATGACGATGAAGTCGGGGTCGGCCTGTATGAGTGCTTCGGTGCTGTAGTTCCAGCCTTTGACGGATTCGGCGATATTACGTCCCCCTGCCAAGAGGATGATGTCGTTAATGAATGAATTGCCTCCTGCGGTGTAGTTGCCTGTGGAGCCGAAGCCCACCACATAATAGACGCTGGGTCTCTCTTTTGCGGCAGCGGGGATGCGGCTGGCTCGCTGGCGGATAAGGTGGCAGAGGCTGTCGGCCTGCTGGCTGCGGCCGACCAGCCGCCCGATGGCCTCAATATTGCCGTAGAGTCCGTTGAAGGTCTGCTTCTCAATGATGCAGACAATAGGCACCCCCATTTTTTCCAATTGGAGGGTCGTTTTTTTGGGAACCATAGAGCCGCTGATGACAAGGTCTGGGTTGAGGGAGGCTATCTTCTCCACGTTGAGGTTGCTAATGCCCCCAATGCTCTCCACGGAGGCGGCCTCGGGCGGATAGGCGCAGAAGTCGGTGCGTCCAACCAGCAAGTCGCCCGCCCCGATGGAGAAGAGAATCTCGGTGACGGCCGGCGAGGCGGAGACTATGCGTTGCGGAGCGGACGGAACTGCCACGGTGCGTCCGTAGTCGTCGGTGAATGAGGTGTTGGCTGTGGCAGCGTAGGGGCGGTGGCAGGAGATGCCGAGGATTGCTGCCGTGAGGAGGCAGAGCAGCGGGACCGCTGTGGTGATGCAGTTCCTACGCATCCTCCATTCCTCCGCACAGGTGCATAATGTCGCCCGTGTTGTAGCTTGACAGTTCCGAGGCGTAGTAGAGGCAGGCGTTGGCCACTTCTTCGGGGCGGCCGGGGCGGCGGAGGGGGATGCGGGTCTGCCAGTAGGTCTTCATTTGCTCGGGGATGTCCTGAGTCATTTCGGTGGCGATGAGACCCGGGGCCACTGCGTTGACTCTGATGTTGCGGGCGCCCAGTTCCTTGGCGGCGGCTTTGGTGAAGCCGATAATGCCGGCTTTGGAGGCAGCGTAGTTGGTTTGGTTGTAGTTGCCCGCAATGCCCACCACCGAGCTGATGTTGACAATGCTGCCGAAGCCCTGCCGCCACAGTGCGGGCTGCACGGCACGGGTCATGCAGAAGACCGAGCGGAGGTTGGTGTTGATGACGGAGTCCCACTGCTCCTCGGTCATGCGTTTGAGTGCTGCGTCGGCGGTAATGCCGGCGTTGTTGATGAGGATGTCGATGTGTCCGAAGTCCCCCAGCACCTGTCCGACAAACTCTTGGGCGGCTTGCAGGTTGGCGGCATTGGAGGCGTAGCCTTTGGCCCGGACGCCGAGAGCGAGGAGATCCTGCTCCACCTGGAGCATATTGTCGTTGCGAGTGCGGCCCGAGAAAGCGATGTTGCAGCCTTCTTCGGCAAATCGGAGGGCGATGGCGCGGCCTATGCCCCGAGTGGCGCCAGTGATGATGGCGACTTTGTCTTTGAGAAGCATAATGTGATTAGAAAATGGGTGAGTAAATGAATGAGTATCGGGTTGAGGTGAGGGGAAGGGTCTCAGGCGCGGCTGGTTGGCGGCAAAGAGAAGAGGGGGCGGCCCGACGGACGGGCAGTCCCCTCTCGCAGGAATATCTGGCGGAGGGGCGGCGGCTGGTGCCTCAGCCCCGGCGTGATATTAGAGCAGTGTGGCCAGTTTGGAGGCGAGGTCGGCAACGCGGGTGCTGTAGCCCTTCTCGTTGTCGTACCACGAGACCACCTTCACGAAGTTGCCATCCATCACCTGGGTGAGCAGGCTGTCGAAGATGGAGCTGTGGGTGTTGTCGATGATGTCCACGCTGACGATGGGTTCGTCAACATACTGGAGGACGCCCTTCATCGAGCCTTCGGCGGCTTCCTTGATGGCGGCGTTGATTTCCTCCTTGGTGACGGTGCAGTTCATTTCGGCGGTGAGGTCCACCACAGAGCCGTCGGGAGTGGGCACGCGCATGGCGAAGCCGTCGAGTTTGCCCTTCAGTTCGGGGATTACCAGACCCACGGCCTTGGCGGCGCCGGAGGAGGTGGGGATGATGCTCACGGCGGCGGCGCGGGCGCGGCGCAGGTCGCTGTGGGGCTGGTCGAGAATCTTTTGGTCGTTGGTGTAGCTGTGGATGGTGTTCATCAAGCCGCGCTTGATGCCGAACTTGTCGTTCAGAGCCTTGGCCACAGGGGCGAGGCAGTTGGTGGTGCAGCTGGCGTTGGAGACGAGTTGCATCTCCTTCGTCAGCACGTTGTCGTTCACGCCCATCACGATGGTGGCATCCACGTCGTCGGCCTTTCCGGCGGGCACGGTGAGGATGACTTTCTTGGCGCCGGCATTGATGTGCTTCATCATCTGTTCGCGCTTCTTGAACAGGCCGGTGGATTCAATCACGATGTCCACGCCCAGTTCGCCCCAGGGGAGGTTCTGCGGGTCGCGTTCGGCGTAGATTTTCACCTTTTTGCCGTTCACCACGATGCAGTCGCCGTCGGCGTGCACGTCGCCGTCGAAGTTCTCGTGAACCGAGTCGTATTTGAACAAATAAGCCAGAGTTTCCGGGCTTGTGAGGTCGTTGATTGCCACGATGTCGAGCTCGGGATGAGCCAGCATCGCACGGAACGACATACGGCCTATGCGGCCGAAACCGTTAATCGCTATTTTTGCCATTTCTTTGTAGGTTAAGTTGTTAAACTATGATGAGGTTTTTTTCCTGTTTTGCAAATATACATTTTTTTTCGTTATCGGTGAAATAAACGTAATTTTGCGCCCCGAAACAATAGGAAACAATGAAAAAAAGGACCTCGGCTTCCGGCCGCCGACTCAAGGCCTGGAAGACGCTCACCTTTCCCGCAAAGGTGTGGCGAGTTGTTTGGGTCGGTTTTCTTTCGGTGTGGGCTTTCACGTTCTTGCAGGTGCTTTTCTGCGCAGTCTTCAACCCGCCGATCACCCCGCTGATGGTGCAGCGCTTCTTTCAGCAGTTGTCCGACCCCGACCGACCCGTGCGATTCGAGCGGCATTATGTGCCGCTTGATGAGATTTCGCCCAACCTCATCAACGCCGTCATCGTGTCCGAGGACGGCCTCTTCATGTACCACCACGGCTTTGACGTGAAGCAGCTCAAGCAGGCCTACCGTGAGAACAAGCGGGGGCGTCGTGTCCGAGGCGGCAGCACCATCAGTATGCAGACCGCCAAGAATGCCTTCCTGCCCCACCGCCGCAGCTACCTCCGCAAAGCGGCCGAGGCCTACTACACTTCGCTCATCGAGCTGGTGTGGGGCAAGAAGCG
>DCJB01000097.1:0-2122 GCA_002317325.1 Bacteroidales bacterium UBA1711 | reverse complement strand
GCCGTGCCGCCACGGTGCGGGGCCGCATGGCCCGCTACGGGCGGGTGAACCTCGATGCCAAGCGCGAGGACCTCAACCAGCGCTACGTGAAGCAGATGGACGAGGGACTCTTCGACTTCGCCCTTTGGGTGGTAGAGCAGAAGCGCAAGGAGAATGACTGACTGTCACCCTTTTGCCGCATGACGGACGACTGGCAGCGCAATATGCGCGACTTTGAGGCCCACCTGCGTCTCGAACGCTGTTTGGCCGACAACTCGGTGCAGGCCTATTTGCGCGACGTGTGGCATCTGTGCCGATTCGCCGAGCCGCTGGGGCTGCGGCCCGACCAGGTGACGACCGACCACCTCCGCGCCTTCCTGCTTCAGTTAGCCGACCTGCAGGTGGCGGCAACCACCCAGCGCCGCATCATTGCGGGCATTCGATCCTTCTATCAGATGCTGGTGATTGAGGACGTGCTGAAGGACAATCCCGCCGCCCTCCTCGAGCTGCCCGTGCGGCCCCAGCACCTCCCCGATGTGCTGAGTGACGAAGAGATTGAATCCATCCAGTCCACCTTCGACCGCAGCCGTCCCGGTCCCGCCCGCAACTATGTCATCGTTGAAGTGCTTTACGGCTGCGGTCTGCGGGTCTCCGAGCTCTGCGGTCTCCGTCTCTCCAACATCTACCCCGAAGAGGAAATGCTCCACATTTTCGGCAAGGGGGGCAAGGAGCGTTGGGTGCCTATCAATTCTCGCGCCCTCGGGCTGCTGACCGACTACATACACACCCTCCGCAGCCAAATCCAGCCCCGCCCGGGCGAAGAGAAGTATGTCTTCCTCAACCTCCGCGGCTCCCACCTCACCCGGGTGGCCGTCTTCCTCTTCCTCAAAGAGGCGGTGGAGGCTGCGGGCATCCGCAAGCAAGTCTCCCCCCACAGCCTCCGCCACAGTTTCGCCACCGAGTTGGTGCAGAACGGAGCCGACCTGCGCGCCGTGCAGGAGATGCTCGGCCACGAGAGCCTTGCCACTACGCAGCTCTACACCCACCTCTCCCACCAGTATCTGCGCGAGACCATCGACACCTTCCACCCCCACTACAGGCGATAGCCCTACGGATACAGCTTTCCCCATTCGAGGTATCGCTGCCTCTCGGGCGAAAGAAAAAAGTGCGAGATTTCAAAAAAAGTCGTATCTTTGCAGATGGAAACTGCCCCTGCATGTGCGAGACCCATCGGGGCAGTGTCTTCCATAAAAGGTTGACTATTAAAAACAAGTACTTAATCTGTCGTTACATACTGAACCTTAATATCCTTGAGTCTTATGAAAAAGATTGTTTTGTCTTTGGCGTTGATTGTTGCGTCGCTTGCCGGTTGGGCGGGTGAGGAAATCCTCTATTTTTCGGCACCCCAGGCATCGCGGGCAGTTGCCGCCCTCAACCGTCAGGACGAGTTGATGATTTACTGCGGCTATGAAGACGAACTGCCCACATACGTGCTGGTCAACGAGGTGTGGGCAGAGCAGGTTACATCGTCGTTCTATGAAATATGGCTCTACGGTTTCGATGCCTATACGGGCGAAGAGGTCTATATGCCCATCGACCTTGGTTGCATTTATTTGATGCACAATAACCATATCTACAGCGCTGCCCAGTACCTGCGGTTCCGTTACAGCCGTCCATGCCCCACTTTTGCCTGGGCTATGCCCCAGTACAACGTTTTCGTGCGTGTGACTCACCCTGCCATGTATTACTACACCTACCACTACGACATCCACCGCTACGGCTGGCACTACTGCGACCATCCCGAAATGCACTACCACCCCTACTACTGCCGTCACCCGTGGGCCCCCCACCCTGTGCCCCCGTGCTACACACCCGGACATGAAATGCCCTGCTACCGCATGATTGACAACCCCGGTGTCGGACAGGGACACTATGAGTATATCCCCTCCAAGAGTACAACCAACTTCACCTGCCGCGGTTCATATACGCCCGTGAAGAACAACCCGCAGTCGAGGGCCGGCAACCGTATCACCAGCAACCGTTCCAACAACACCGTCACCACTACCGACCGTGTTTCGGGTCGCTCAACCACCACCACCGCTCCGTCACGCACGGGTGAAGTCTCCAACAGCCGTTCCACCAG
>DCJB01000121.1 GCA_002317325.1 Bacteroidales bacterium UBA1711 | reverse complement strand
GCCGCCGATGTTGTAGGCGGTGCACATCTGCACTTCGTCGAAGTCGTTCATCACATCGGGCTTGGTGATGAAGAGGTCGGTGACGCCGTTGAGCATACAGGCATAGCGGAGCGCGGGGATGTCAATCCAGCCGCAGCGGCGCGAGCGTCCCGTGGTGGCTCCGTATTCGTGGCCTATTTCGCACAGCCGCTTTCCCGTCTCGTCAAAAAGCTCGGTGGGGAAGGGGCCGGCGCCCACGCGGGTGCAGTAGGCCTTGCTGATGCCCATCACGCGGCCGATTCGCGAGGGAGCCACGCCGAGTCCGGAACAGACCCCGGCGGTGATGGTGGACGAGGAGGTCACGAAGGGATACGAGCCAAAGTCAATGTCGAGCATCGACCCCTGGGCCCCTTCGGCCAGCACCCGCTTGCCCCGGCTCAGGCAGTCGTTGATGTAGTATTCGCTGTTGATGAGCCGGAACCGCTTGAGGGTTTCCAATGATTTTATCCAGCGCTCCTCGTATTGGTCGAGGGTGAGGCCGTCAATGCGGAAACTCTCGATGTCGAAGTGGAGCGTGTGGGCGGTCTGGAGGTGCTGGATCTTGAGCAGCTCGTATTTCTCGCGGAAGTCAAACTCCATGATGTCGCCCACGCGGAGGCCGCAGCGAGCTATCTTGTCGGTGTAGGCGGGTCCTATCCCCTTGAGTGTGGAGCCGATTTTGGCATTGCCTTTGGCTTTCTCGTTGGCGGCATCGAGCATTCGGTGCGTGGGAAGGATGAGGTGGGCCTTTTTGGAGATAAAGAGGTTGTCTTCGGCCTGCACTCCCTTCTCGGCCAACGCTGCGACTTCCTGCTCGAAGATGCAGGGCTCGATTAGTACGCCGTTGCCGATGACATTGACCTTGTCTTTGTGGAAAATGCCGGAGGGTATGATGTGCAGCACGTGCTTTATGCCGTTGAACTCAAGTGTGTGGCCTGCGTTGGGACCGCCTTGGAAGCGGGCGATGACATCGTATTGGGGGGTCAGCACGTCAACAATCTTGCCTTTGCCCTCGTCTCCCCACTGGAGACCCAATAGAACATCTACTTTGCTCATTTCTTTGTCTGTGGTTATGCGTGTAAGGATTTGTGTTATGCGGTGTGTTGATACTCGAAATCGATTGCAAAGATACGACTATTTTTCCACATGAGAAAATTATTCTTCCGCCGGCTTTTGCCAGCCCCCGGCCACAACCTGTTGCGGGCATGAATCGGCCGGGGGCGGACTCGGCCCAAACGGTTGGCGCCAGAGGCTATTTCTCGCGCGAGCGCTTGAACCACTCCACAAACTCGGGCAGGTCGTCCAAGGGGCGGAAGCCCTCTTTGAATGGCTCTTTTGGCAGCGGGCACAGTTCGACGTATCCCACCAGCGTGGTGCAGTCGAACTCGCCAATGAGGGCCTCGATGGTGACGTAGGCGCCCACCAGCAGGTTGTCGTCGTCTTCGCTGTCGGGCTGCGGCTTGTAGGCGGCGGGCAGCCCCGGCAGGGCCACGCGCAGCCCGATGATGTCGGGCTCCTCTTCGCACTCCAGCTGCATGAAGGCCATCTGCTGCGTCTCGAAACGGTACCGGTCGAAGATGACTTTCAGCCCCTTGCCCTTGGGCTGCTTGAAGGGGACAAATTCCCACCACTCGATGTCGGGCGCGTTGTCGGTGAGTTCCACCACGTTTCGGAAGAGGTCGAAGTCGCCCTCGGCGCTGAATGTCAGCGTGCGCCCTTGGGCCGTCTGCTCGCCTATCTCAAAGGTGAGGCCTTCGCAATAGAGGTCTAATTGGCGCTGCATTTCGTCGAGGAGCTTTGCGCGCTCGCTTTCCTCGATGTCGTTGAGCATGGTCAGCGGTTCGCTGTTTTCGGAAAACCAGTTCCAAAACTTTTCTGTAGGGTTGTTCATTATGGTTGGCATTGTTGGTTACTTGTCGGTAGAAGGGCATCAGATGATGATGGCCTCTTTTTCTAAGGCCACGCCGAAACGGGCCTGCACTTCTTCGGTGACGGCCCGAGCCAAAGCGGCGACTTCCTCGCCGGTGCAGCCGCCGCGGTTGACCAGCACGAGGGCCTGCCGTTCATACACCCCGCAGCGGCCCAAACTGCGGCCTTTCCAGCCCGTTTTTTCAATCATCCAGCCCGCGGCGAGTTTGTATCCGCCTTCGGCGGCAAAAGCCGCTATATCGGGGTATTCTTGTTTGAGCCGTTGGTAGTGGTCGGCCGAGACTATGGGGTTTTTGAAGAAGCTGCCGGCACTCCCCATCTCTTCGGGTCGCGGCAGCTTGCTCCACCGCAGGGCGGCTATGGTGTCGGCTAACTGGCGCGCGGTGGGGTGGGCGACTCCCGCAGCCGCCAGCGCCTCGGCAACCGCCTTGTAGCCCAGGTTGGGCGCAAAGTCCCGACGGAGGCGGAAGGTGACCGACCACACGATGTAGCGGTCTTTCAGCCGCTGCTTGAAGATGCTGTTGCGGTAGGCAAACTCGCATTCGGCGTTGGTGAACACCCGCTCGCGCCCCGTGGCTATCTCGTAGGCCTTCACCGAGTGGATGATGTCCTTGGCCTCTACGCCGTAGGCCCCCACGTTCTGCACGGGCGAGGCTCCGACGGTGCCGGGAATGGCCACAAGGTTCTCGGCCCCGTGCCACCGGTTGTCTATGCAGTGGTTCACGAAGCCGTCCCACACCTCGCCCGCGGCCGCCTCCACCAAGAGGCCGCCCGCTTCGGAAGCGGGACCGAGAAGGCGGATGCCCTTGTTCTCTATGTGCACCACTGTGCCGCAGAAATGGTTGGCGAATACTATGTTGCTGCCGCCCCCCACGATGAGGCACGGCCCTTGAACCAGCAAGCCGCTCCCAAGCAGCGAGAGGAGCTCCGCCTCGCTGCGGACCACTATGTACCGGTCCGCGGTGGCGGGCAGCCCGAATGTGTTGGGTATGTGGATGTTCTGTTCCATGGGCGAAAGGTCAGAAGACAAAGCCGATGTTGAGGTAGGCCCCCACGCAGTGGTCGTAGCTGTTCCAGTGGAGGTCTATCGAAAGGGGACCGACGAAGGAACTGTAAGACACCCGCAGGGCGGCGCCGAAGGTGTCGTTGAAGTCGGTTTGGTCGCTGAAGAAGTGGCTGAACTTGTCGGACGAAACGGCGTAGTTGACTATCCCCGTCAGGAAAAAGTTCTTGGCGAAGTTGTAGCGCGCGTCTAACCTCACCACCGCGGCCTTGCCGCCCACGTGGAGCGGGTTGTTCATGCCGATGAAGGCTATCTGGTGGTCGAGGTATCGTCCGGGCAGCACGCCGCCCATAAAGTTGTCGTACCACCGCGAGTTTTTGCCGAGGAGGAGGCGCATGGATGCCTGCGGGATGAACGTGAGCCGCGAGAAGGGCGTGGCAAACGAGGCGAACTGGAAGCCGATGTCGGCAAAGTTGGAGTCGGAGGTCTGCAACAGGAACTTGTT
>DCJB01000029.1 GCA_002317325.1 Bacteroidales bacterium UBA1711 | reverse complement strand
GCCACCTGCTTTCACCCAACCCGAGACTCGACTACATCAAGACCCTCTCCCACTTCTTCGCCCCCGCCCCACCCGCTGCCGGAATCCACCCCACAGCCGTGGTAGAAGAGGGGGCTGCGATAGGGAAGAACGTCTTCATCGGCGCCGGCTGCTATGTGTCGGGGCAGAGCGTCATAGGCGACAACTGCCTCCTGCATCCCCGGGTGGTGCTGTACAACCAGGTGATATTGGGACGCAACTGCGAACTCAAGTCGGGCGTCGTCCTCGGGCAGGAGGGCTTCGGTTTTGAGCGCGACACCGACGGCACCCCCCTCCACTTCCCCCACTTCGGCAACGTGGTGGTGGGCGACAACGTGTTCATCGGCAGCAACAGCACCGTAGAACGCGCCACCCTCGGCAGTACCCGAATCGACAACGACGTGAAAATAGACGACCTGGTGCAGATAGGCCACAACAGCCACATCGGCGCCGGCAGCATGATAACCGTGGGAGCGGTGGTATGCGGCGGGGCAGTGCTGGGCGAAAGAAGCTACCTGGCACCCCACGTGTGCGTGAAAGAGAAGGTGACCGTTGGGCGGGGCGGCTTCGCCGGGCTGGGCGCCGTGGTCATTCGCGACATCGCCGAGGAGACTGTGGTGGTGGGAAACCCCGCCAAGCCGATAGAGAAAAGGTGAGAGGGACGACTCTCTCACTATGCCTTATGAGACCATCTTCGCCAATTGATTAACTCTTGCCAAAACCAACATGGAAATAAACAACATACTCGTCCTCGCCCCGCATACCGACGACGGAGAACTGGGTCTCGGAGGCACCATCAGCAAGTACATTGAAGATGGAAAGCAGGTCTATTATGCCGCCTTCTCCACCGCCGACCAGTCGGTGCCCGAGGGCTTTCCCAAAGACATACTCTCCATAGAGGTGAAAAACGCCACCCACAAACTGGGCATACCGCCCGAGAACCTCTACATCTACCACTACGAGGTGAGGAAACTCAACTATGTGCGGCAGGCCATACTGGAGGACTTGGTAAAGTTGCGCAGCGAGCGCCACTACGAACTGGTGTTCATGCCCTCGTCGCACGACATACACCAAGACCACACCACCGTGGCCCAAGAGGCGGTACGGGCGTTCAAAAAGACCACCCTCCTCGGCTACGAACTAATCTGGAACAATCTCACCTTCGACACCGACTGCTTCATCCAGCTCGACGAGCGCCACGTGGAAGCCAAATGCCAAGCCCTGCACGAATACAAGAGCCAAGGTTTTCGCGACTACACGTCGCCTGAGTTCGTCCGCTCGCTGGCCCGCACCCGCGGCGTGCAGGCGGGCTGCCAGTTTGCCGAAGCCTTTGAGGTAATACGACTTTTCCTATGAACATCTTGATGATAAGCCACTATGCCGGAGGTCCCAAATACGGCATGGAGTTTCGCTCGTTCTACATGGGGCGCGAATGGGTGCGGATGGGACACCGGGTGCTGATAGTCGGCGCCACCTACTCCCACCTGCGCAAACAGCAGCCCGCCGAAGGGCGGGAGACCATAGACGGCGTGGAATACCTCTGGCTGCCCACCCGCACATACGAAGGCAACGGCATGGGGCGAGTCCTCTCCATGTTCGACTTCGTGCGTCAAGTCTATCGCCATTCTACCGAACTGCGCGGCTTCCGCCCCGACAAGGTGATAGCCTCATCGGTCTATACCTTCGACCTATACCCCTGCCGCCATATCGCCCGCAAGACAGGCGCCCAACTGGTGTACGAAGTCCACGACCTGTGGCCCCTCTCGCCCATGGTCATTGGGGGCTACTCCAAGTGGCACCCCTTCATCTGGCTTCTCCAGCGGGGCGAGGACTACGCCTATCGCCACTGCGACATGGTGGTGTCGATGCTCGACAAGTCGTTTCCCCACATGCAGCGGCACGGACTCGACCAAAAGCGGTTCGGCTGCGTGCCCAACGGCTACCTGAGAGAAGAGTGGGAACAGGTGGACGGGATACGGCTGCCCGAAGAACACGCGCGCCTGTTTGCCCGCCTCAAGGAGGAGGGCAAGACCATTGTGGGCTTTGCGGGAGGACACACCCAGTCCACCGCCATGGACGTGCTGATAGAGGCCGCCCGCATACTCAAGGGACGGAACGATCTGGCATACGTCCTCGTGGGCAAAGGGCCGCAGAAGCAGGAAATCATCGACCTGGCCAAAGGCTACGGACTCGACAACTTCCACTTCCTGCCGCCCGTCGAAAAGACCTGCATCCCCCAGATAGTTCTCCACTTCGACATCTGCTACGAAGGCGGAATCCACAGTTTCCTGCACCAGTACGGCACCGCAGCCAACAAAATGATAGACTATATGCTCGCCGGAAAGCCCATCGTGAAGTCCGTTGACGAGCCAGGCAGCGAGGTGGAGCGGCTTGGCTGCGGCATACAGGTGGAGGCAGAGAACCCCGGGCTGGTTGCCCAAGCCATAGAACAACTCGCCAACCTCTCGCCCGAAGAACGCCAAGCCATGGGCGCCAAAGGCAGAGCCTACGCCTCCACGCACCTCGACTACCACACCCTCGCCCAGCAATTCCTCGACCTGATATAGCGAAATAGGCCTTTGTCGCCTCAGCCCCGAAGGAACCACCGATTCACAATTTACTCTTCACCCCACAAACGACATGATACAACTGCTCACCGTCATCGGCGCCCGCCCGCAAATCATCAAAGCCGCCGCCCTCAGCCGCGCCATTGCCGACAACCACTCCCACACCATTGAGGAGCATATCCTCCACACCGGACAACACTACGATGAGAATATGTCGCAAGTCTTCTTTGACGAACTGAGCATTCCGCGTCCCCGCCACAACCTCGGAGTCGGCTCTGGCCTCCACGGGCAGCAGACCGCCAGAATGATAGCCGGGATAGAGGAAGTGCTGCTTGGCGACCGCTACGACGGCGTGGTGCTATATGGCGACACCAACTCCACTCTCGCCGGCGCGGTGGCGGCCGCCAAGCTCCACATCCCCGTCTTTCACATCGAAGCCGGCCTCCGCTCTTTCAACATGACCATGCCCGAAGAGGTCAACCGCATCGTCTGCGACCAACTGGCCAACATCTGCTTCGCCCCCACACAGACCGCCATGGACAACCTTCGGCGGGAAGGCTTAGACGACCCCCGCGCCACATTTGCCAACGGCAGGAGGAGACACCTCAGCCTGTCGGGCGACATCATGTACGACAACAGCCTCTTTGCCGCCCGAGTGGCAGACCAGCACTGCACCATCCTTGCCGAACTCGGCGTTAAGAGCGGCGAGTATCTTCTCGCCACCATACACCGCGACCACAACACCGACGACCCCGCTCGGCTGAGGTCCATACTGAGCGCCCTCGCCGAAATTGCCGAAGCCGACCACCGTCCCGTCGTCCTGCCGCTGCACCCGCGCACCAAGAAGTGCCTCGCCGCTGCGGGCGTGAGCCTCGACAGCCTCTCCCCCCTCCTCCGCACCATCCCGCCCGCCTCCTACTTGGAGATGACCCTGCTGGAAAAGAACGCCCGCTTAGTGATGACCGACAGCGGCGGAGTGCAGAAAGAGGCCTTCTTCTTCGAGCGTCCCTGCATCATCCTCCGTCCCGAAACGGAATGGGTGGAAATCGTGGAACACGAAGCCGGCATAATAGCCGATGCCGACCACGACCGAATTGTAGATGCCTACCAGTCGCTCAACGGCCGCCCGGTCTGCTTCCCGCCCCTCTTCGGCAACGGACAAGCCGCCGAATCCATCCTCTCGACCATCCTCGACTACCTGCAATGATTCACACCGACATCATCCACCGTATAGCCTACTCCACCGACGCGTCGGCCTATCGAGAGCTGCCCATGGGTGTTGCCTATCCCGAGAGCGAGGCCGACATCAAAGAGCTCTTCCAAGAGGCACGCCGACGGCACACCTGCCTTATTCCGCGAGCTGCCGGCACCAGCATTGCCGGCCAAGTGGTGGGCAGCGGCATTGTGGTGGACATCAGCCGGCACTTCAGCCGCATTTTGGAAGTCAACCCCGAAGAGCGTTGGGCGTGGGTGCAGCCCGGCGTTGTGCGCGATGAGCTCAACAGCCACCTCAAGCCCTTCGGACTTTTCTTCAGCCCCGAGACCTCGACCAGCAACCGCTGCTGCATCGGGGGCATGGTGGGCAACAACTCATGCGGAACCCACTCTCTCGTCTATGGCAGCACCCGCCACCACGTGCTGCAAATCCGGGGCATCCTCAGCGACGGCTCGCCATTCGACACCACCGCCCGAGGCAGCAGCCCCTTGGAGCAGAAGATATACGCCCAGATGGAATCCTGGGCCAAGGACGAGGCGACAAGGCAGAAGATTGCAGCCGCCTTCCCCGACAAGTCGTTGTGCCGCCGCAGCTGCGGCTATGCCATCGACGAGGCGGTAGAGACCTCAGACCTCTGCAAGCTCATCTGCGGCAGCGAGGGCACGCTCTGCTTCGTCACCGCCGTCAAGCTGTCGCTCGACCCGCTGCCCCCAGCCGACAAGATGGTGCTGTGTATCCACTGCGACAGCCTGGCCAAGAGCTATCAGGCCAACCTCACAGCCCTGCGGTACCGCCCTGTGGCAGTGGAACTGATGGACGGAAAGATTCTCGACCTCTGCCGCAACAACCCGCTCCAAAACCGCAATCGATTCTTCGTCAACGGCGACCCCGCCGCCCTACTCATCGCCGAGTTCAACGGCTCAGAAATGGAGCAACAAGCCGACGCACTGGAGCAGGAATTGCTCGCCCAAGGTCTCGCCTACCACTGCAGCCGAGTGTTCGGCGACGACATCAGCCGAGTATGGGCGCTGCGGAAAGCCGGTCTCGGAGTCCTCACCGGGGTGAAGAGCGACAGCAAACCAATAGGCGTGATTGAGGACACCGCCGTCTCGCCCGAGCGGCTGCCCGCCTACCTCGACGAGTTTCAGCAGATGATGGACCGCCTCGGTCTCAGCTGCGTCTATTATGGACA
>DCJB01000032.1:323-2776 GCA_002317325.1 Bacteroidales bacterium UBA1711 | reverse complement strand
GGGCTGTGGGCCAACTTCGTGTGCAGTGTCGTCTCTCGTCCGCAGTACATTGCCGGCGATGTTGACTCGTTCCTCTACCGCACCGACCCTGCTAAGTGTACTGGCTGCGATCTCTGTGTCAACTCATGCCCCACCCACAACATCAGTCGCGACGCACAGGGGCGTATCCGCTTCGGTCACCACTGCCTCATGTGTATGCGCTGTTCCTTCTTCTGCCCCACCGCTGCTATTGACATCGGCTTCATTCAGGGCTGGAAGGTGAATGGCCGCTACGACTTCGAGAAGATTAAGCAGATGCCCGTCGAGGGTCCTTGGATAACCCCCGACACCAAGGGATTCTTCCATTGCTACGTCAAGTCCTATCGCCAAATCAACACCCGCTACGCCGAACTTTTCCCCGCTGCCGACTCGGCGGCAGTTGGTGGTGGAAACTCCCAAGCAGTCGGCAGTTAACTGAGCTATCCATAAGTCAATTCACAAATTCACAATTCACATTCACCCAAATGGCTAATCAAGAAGATTTTTTCAAGAAGGTAGTCTCCCACGCCAAGGAGTATGGGTTCATCTTCCCCTCCAGCGAAATCTACGACGGTCTCGGCGCCGTCTATGACTACGGCCAGCTCGGCACCGAGCTCAAGAACAACATCAAACAATATTGGTGGCGCAGCATGGTGCAGTATCACGAAAACATCGTGGGCATTGACTCCGCCATCTTCATGCACCCCAAGATTTGGAAGGCCTCGGGACACGTCGATGCCTTCAACGACCCCCTCATCGACAACCGCGACAGCAAAAAGCGCTACCGTGCCGACGTGCTCATTGAGGACTACATTGCCAAGATAGAGGACAAAATCAAGAAAGAGTGCGAGAAGGCGGCCAAACGCTTTGGCGACGCCTTCGACCGCGCCCAGTTCGTCTCCACCAACCCCCGTGTGCTGGAACACCAGAAGCAGATTGACGAAATCCACACCCGCTATGCCGAACTCATGAACGCCAACGACTTGGCCGGCCTCAAGCAGCTTATCCTCGACCTCGGCATCGTCTGCCCCATCAGCGGCACCCGCAATTGGACCGACGTGCGCCAATTCAACCTTATGTTTGCCACCAAGATGGGGTCGGTCATCGACGACTCCGACACCCTCTACCTCCGCCCCGAAACGGCACAGGGCATCTTCGTCAACTTCCTCAACGTGCAGAAGTCGGGACGCATGAAGATTCCCTTCGGCATAGCACAAATCGGAAAGGCCTTCCGCAACGAGATTGTCGCCCGTCAGTTCATCTTCCGTATGCGCGAATTTGAGCAGATGGAGATGCAGTTCTTCGTCCGCCCCGGTACCGAGCTGGAGTGGTTCGCCCACTGGAAGGAAGAACGTCTCAAATGGCACCTCGCCCTCGGCATACCAGCCGAGAAATACCGTTATCACGACCACGAGAAACTCGCCCACTACGCCAACGCCGCCACCGATATTGAGTTTGAATTCCCCTTCGGCTTCAAGGAACTGGAAGGCATCCACAGCCGCACCGACTTCGACCTCAGCCGCCACAGCGAGTTCAGCGGAAAGAAGCTCCAGTACTTCGACAGCGAACTCAACGAAAGCTACACTCCTTACGTCATAGAGACCTCCATTGGAGTGGACCGCACTTTCCTCGCCATCTTCAGCCACGCCCTCCGCGACGAGACCCTGCCCGACGGCAGCCAGCGCACCGTCCTGAGCCTTCCCGCCCGCCTGGCCCCCTACAAAGCCGCCGTGCTGCCGCTGGTCAAGAAAGACGGACTGCCCGAGAAGGCTCGTGAAATCGTAGATATGCTCAAGTACGACCACATGATCCAATACGACGAGAAAGACGCCATCGGTCGCCGCTACCGCCGCCAGGACGCCATCGGCACCCCCTTCTGCATCACCGTCGATAACGACACCCTCACCGACGAGAGCGTCACCGTCCGCCACCGCGACACCATGCAGCAAGAGCGCGTCCCCGTCGCCCGCCTCGCCGCCTACTTGGCAGACAACCTACGGTAGTCCCTGCTCAATAGGAAGCCACAGGAGGCTATAGAAATCAATAGGGAACAATAGTGTCTTTCAATTGATTTCTACAGCCTCCCGTTATTTTCTCTTCAGGGCAATAAATCCTGTCCATTCAATATCCTATAGCCCCCAAGTCTGTTTTCCGTCCCTCTGCAAGAATAGTTTTGCTATCTCAGAAGTTATTCGTATCTTTGAAGAGTTTGAATGGTATATATACTTTTTGGCGGGGAATATTTGAGGTCTATAGGGGCCAATAGTGACCAATATTATCATTTTCGGAACCCATATTCCCAATGCCCTCATGTTCTCTTAGCCTTCGCCTAAAATAATTCTTCTCCAACGTCTTCTCTCTTGCACAATAATTTCCGTTCATTGGCGTTAGTGATGCAAAGCAGTCTTGTGCCAGTCCCGCACCGTGGAGGAGTG
>DCJB01000032.1:0-156 GCA_002317325.1 Bacteroidales bacterium UBA1711 | reverse complement strand
AAGAACACGTATGCTTTTTCTCCCGACCGAGGCGGTTTGGGAAGAGTTTGTTGATTAGCACGCTTGAGGCCTACTTCAAGGGGCGGAAAGAGCTGTTTGCCGGGCTGAAGATGGAGGAGTTGGAGAAGGAATGGGCGGAGTATCCCGTCTTCCGGG
>DCJB01000128.1:15254-15503 GCA_002317325.1 Bacteroidales bacterium UBA1711 | reverse complement strand
GTTGTTTATTTGGCCGGTAAGGTGAGCGGAGACTCCGGCTACCGGGAGAAATTTTTGATGGCGGAGATTCTTGTTCGCAAGTTGATATGCGATGAGCAAGGAGATGATATGAAGGTGATCCATCCGGCGGAGGAGTGTCCGACGCATTGGGGGTGGTGGCGCTGCATGGCGCACCTGCTTCCACTGCTGGCGGGCAGCGAGTTTGTGGCGATGCTGCCGGACTGGAAGGAGAGCCGAGGGGCTCGGATA
>DCJB01000128.1:0-15183 GCA_002317325.1 Bacteroidales bacterium UBA1711 | reverse complement strand
ATGTCAGAAAGAACATTGGTCGAAATGACCCTGGAAGAGAAGGCCGAGCTTGAGGCCTTCCGGAAGGAAAAGGAACGCAAGGCCGCCATCGAGGCGAAGAGGAAGATGCGCGAGGACTTGCAGGAGCTGACGGATGAGGTGATGGGCGAAGCCTTTGCCGACCTGGAGGCATGCAGCGAGCAGCTGAAGGAGTGCCGAGAGGAGGTTTGGAGCAAGTTTGGCACGCTGCTGGAAATGCGCCGCGAGGTGAACACCGAAGCCGGCAAGACGGAGCAGAACAGCTACACCTTCACCACGTCGGACGGCAGTATGCGCATCGAGATGGGATACAACATGCTCGACGCCTACATGGACGGCGTGGAAGAAGGCATAGCCAAGGTGAAGAAATACATGAACTCCTTGGCCAAGGACGAGAAGAGCCAGGTGCTTGTGGACAGCATACTGAGGCTGCTGAGCCGCGACCAGGCAGGCAACCTGAAGGCAAGCCGAGTGCTGCAGCTGGCCCGCATAGCCAAGGAGACCGGCGACGAGGAGTTCATCGAGGGCATCGACATCATCCAGAGCTGCTACAGACCCGTGCGCTCGAAGCGCTACATCAGAGCCAGGCGCAAGAAGAGCCTCGAGAACGGCGAGGCCGAATGGGTCGATTTGCCGCTGAGCATCACTGAAAATTAAGAATTAAGAATTAATATTTTAGAATTATGGAATCGTTAAAATCCATTGAAGATGATTTTTTAATGGTGGCGCAGGCCGCAATTGAAACCTTTGGCCGCAAGACGCAGACGCAAAAGGCGTGCGAGGAGCTGGCGGAGTTGCTGGTGGAGCTGCAACACGAGCTGGACGGGCGCGGGGACGAGAAGAAGATTGCGGAGGAGATGGCGGACGTGTACATCGTGTTTACCCAACTGATTTTCATGCTGTCTGAAGAAGGCGCGGAACATTATGAAAACATGTTTATATTCAAATACGAGCGTCTGAAAAAAAGGCTAAAAAAGGTTCAGAGGCGCCGTAATATGCAACATTGAAAGCATTTTGTGTTTTTGTTTTGAGTGGGAGGCCAAAGCCCAAAGGGCCGCGGAGGCGGGCGGAGGCCTCTTTTTTAATTAAGGATTAAGAATTATTTAATGAATGGAAAGAATGTGCCGAGTTATTCGGTGGAGCACCCGAATCACAAGGGGTGCATGGCGGTGGCAAGGTATGGAGACGAGGGGAAGGGCAGGCGCCCGGACGGAGAGGAGTTTACGGCATACGTGCTTAGCAGCATAGAGTTCAGGATGGGATGCGGGAGCCAGTTTGTTAAAGCGACGAAGTCGCGGCTGCCGGAATATGTTGAGTTGAGGGGAGGGCGTCTGCCGGCTGAGTTTGACAGGATGATAGAAGTAGGCTGCGCGGTGAAGGATGTGACGGAGACGGACTTGAGTTTCGAGCATTTTTGGGAGGCATACGGCTACAAGGTGGGGAACAAGGGGCGCGCGAGGAAGCTGTGGACGGCGCTGAACGATGAGGAGCGGCTGCTGGCGCTGCGAGGAGCAGTACACCAGCGGAGGCACTCGGAGAGCCACAAGACGGATATGCCATACGCGGAGACGTACCTGAGCCAGCGGAGGTGGGAAGGGTTTAATTAATTAATAATTAAGAATTAATAATTTAGAATTGAAATGAAAGAGATATTTTACAGCCCCTTTACAGGGCAGGTAGTTGACGAGAACTATCCGGGCGCGGCGCGCTATGTGGAGGCTGCGCCGGCGGTGAGCGTGTATGAGAAGTACGGGGATCGGCTGGTGCGGCTCCGCGTTGGCGATGTTGACTTGCTCATCGAGCGGGAGGACATGAAGTCGCCGAAGGGATACGACGTGATGACGTGGTATGACGCCATCGCGACATTTAGAGAGACCGGTATCCGCACTTTCAGCAAGCGAGAAGCTTTCTTTGTTTTGGCGTACCTTTATGATATAAACCGGGCGCTGAAGGAGGTGGGCGGTTCTCCTCTTGGGAAGAGCCACTGGCTGTCGGAGTACTATAGCTCGAACTACGCGTACAGCATAAACTATGTCAGCCGCGAGTTGCACAGCAATTATGAGATGAACACCATACAGAGAGTCCGCGCGTGCAGGACGGCGGACGGTTTAATTAAGAATTGAAATGAAGATACGGTTGGTTATGAGCCGGGCGGAGGTGCAGGGGCTGATGGGAGTGCTGCGGGCGGGGGCGACGGTGGTGGTTGCGGAGGGCTTCATGGGGATACAGATGCGAGATGCGCTGTACGGTCTGACGGTGAGGATGGCCGGGCGACTGCCGACGCTGCGCCGGGAGAAGAACCGCCTGACGCTGGGCGAGGGAGAGAGCATGGCTCTGTGGGCGGTGTGCCGCCTGATGAGGGGCCGCGCGGCGGCTCTTGAGGCAGCGGCGATAGAGCGGGTGATGACGGAGATAGACTTTCAGACGTTTGCGCACGAGACGCTGCTGACGGCGAACCAAGGGATAAATCTTTGATGAAAAAAAAGATTCGATATGCCGTATAACAGGGTGAACAAGCTTATATGTGAGCCTGATGAAAGCGAATATTATAACACAACAAACCAATTATATGAGGAGATAACGAATGGCATTCAACAGAGTAAGCACACTGGAATACTATATCGATATGGTGGACTTCACCAAGGCCCATTTCGACCCGGAGGTGATGAAGTACAAACCATTTTGGCGCAAGTATATCCGCAACCGTTACCACATCGAGTACTCGCGCTATATGGAAGTCCTCGGAATGCCCAATCTGCGCGAGGAGCTGGAGAGGGAAAAGGCGAGGGTGGAAAAGATGGAAGACCCGAACCAGCTGAAGCTGTTTTAAGGGGGAGAGCAGAACGGCAGCGGGGCGGCAAAAATGCCGCCCCGCTTGCTTTATTCTTGGACTATTGGGGATTCGTCCGTCTCGGTCTCTATCGGCGCGACAGAGGCCGTTATTTCGATGTCCGGGGGTGTTGCCGTCAGGGTGTGGCGACGGAGAGCCGAAGTGTCGGTGATATGGGTTGAATAGGTTTCGATGTTGTCCTGGAGTTCATCGAAGCTGCTGTCGGTGGAAGAGGCCACGCAGGTGAGAGCATCCATAGCGCTGCCGTTCTCGTCTGTATATTTTAGGCCGTGGATGGCGGCGTTGATTTGGTCGAGCAGGTCGAACACCTCCACAGCATCGGACCAGTTGCCCAGACGCGAGTCAGTAACCACATGGAGGTTGACAGTGACCACGGCTTCGCGGCGGCCACGTGGCAGGACGTTCCAGACGATGTCGCGAAACTCGATGAAGACCGCCGGGGTGTTGAAAGGCTGTTCCTCCTCGGCATAGAGCAGCTGATTGTTGAAGAGGTCAACATGGCTGATGATCGGCTGCTGGTTCTCGTCGAGGATGGCGAGGAGGGCGTTGCTGATGGTTTGGTAGATAATCTTTCTCATTTCATGTGTTTTTGAAGAATTTCGGAAACGGTGTTGGCGAGTTCGTCGGCATTGTCGGAGCAGATCCGGGCGATGGAGTCGCGGAGTTGTGGATGGTCGCCGATGAACTGGCGCTGGGGTATCTCAATCTTTGAGCCGGGTTTCATTAGGGCGATGGCCTTCCACATTTCGGCCTCGGCAGCGATGGCGAGGTTCTGCTTTCGATGGGAGAGGGCGCCGCTCCTGGTGTACTGGATGTGGGGGGCGAGTTTGTAATATTCCTTCCAGGCGTGGGCTTTCATTGCCTTGGTTACGGTGATGGTACCGCCGTTGTTCTGGATGTCGGCATACGGTTCGGAGGATGTCCAGGTGATGGTGCCGCTGGAGGGGTTCTCTTCCGGGCGGATCGAGCGGCGCAGCTTGCCGGTCACCTGCAACAGGGAACCACGCCCGGAACGCTCACTGCGGCGAGGACGCCAAGGGCGGTCGAAGAAAGCCTTGCGCTCAAAATTGCGGTCGAATTCCTCGGTGAGTTCCACTTGGATGTCGTGGAGCAGACGTTGCCAAAGGCTTTTTACATCGGACACTATAAAAAATATTTTGCCAGTTTCAAAAAGGGTTGTATCTTTGCAATTGAATTAATCCAGGGCATTGCCGTGGATTGGGGTTACCGAGAGGGCCCCATTTTTTTATATGTCATATTCGTATATTTCGTTATTACTCAACACACAATATAGTTTCTTTATTCTAACCTTGCCTCCATATCTTTTGGTGATTTCCTTGTAGCCGCCAATATGTTTTTGGATTTCTTTTTTGTCAAAATAAGAAACGTCGTGGAAATAGAGGCATAGCTTGTCAGAGTGACCAGTCCCAGCCTTTTCTGCTCTATGGATTTGGTCGTTTTTCTTAACCAAAGCGTTTCTTATCGTGTTTTCATTGTGTTCTGTTATTGAACGGATGTCGAGAACAGAGCCGTTAAGCCATAAATCGAGGGCAGACAACTGTTTCCCGTCGGGAGAATAGACCTTTTCGTTTCTAAGGATGACTCTATTGCCATTCTTGAAGAAAACCACCGCACAATCCTTTTCAAGTTGGGAAGTGGTCTTATTCCCAAAGAAAACAGGTTCGTTAGGCTTATCGTGAGATATATGCCCAACGTGGGTTGCTTTGTAAGCACCAGTTTGAGGGTTAAATTCAAGGTCGGTGTAGTTTCCAGAAGCAACCAGTTTGTCGAAAGCCTTGCGGTGTTCCTCGATGGTGGCTTTCCGCATACATTCGGTCAATGCATTACACGCTTGGCACATCGGGTTGTCGGGTTTATATCCGAGGCGGCGTTGAGCGCGGTACTGACAGTCGCCACAGCCCTTGGGGAAATAGGGGTGCTTGGGAGGGAAGATACGCTCGGTCTTGCCGGGGTTGAAGCGGAAGATTTGTTGTTTGGGTTTGGCGGTAGCCTCCTCACCGGCACGGATGGCGGCGGCGCTGTCGCTTTCGGGGTACTTGCCACGGTTGACCTGGACCACGGTGCAACGGCAGTTCCATCCGAGCGGTGGGGTGTAGTCATTCCAGAAGGGGTCGCCGATGGGGAGCGTGGTGTTGTGGAGAGCCTGGTGTTCCGGTCGCACAAGGCCGTCGTTGGCGGTGCGGTACTGGAGCAGGTAGCGGTCGCCGTCCTGTTCGAAATCATGCCAGCGGACAGCCATTTGGGAGGACTGAACGGCAAAGTTGTACTCTGCGCGGAGATAGTTCTGGTTGTAGCGTTCGTGGATGGAGCGCACCTCGTCGTAGAATTTGTCGAAGTGCTTAAATGTTCCAGTCTCGGTGTCGAGCAGCCGGGCAGATATTTCGCGGGCTTCGTGGTAGGTCTTGAAGCCAGAGAAGAGGAAGGTGTCGTTGTGGAGATGGTCGATGAGTTCCTGCGGCACGTTCCGCTTGATGGCGCTGTCAACCCCTTGGTTGAGGATGCGGCATGTTTCGTCGATGGCTGCCTTCACGTCAGCGTTGGCAAGCATGTCGGGGGAGAAACCCTTGACGGTGTAGATGTGCTGTACGAGCCGGTTCCATACATCCAAGGAGAATTCCGGCGCGTTATCCTTTGCGAGGCCGATGGTCTCGCCCTCTTTGCTGTAGAGGTCGGCGAGAGCTTTATGGAAGCCCCGATAATTAGTTGAGAGTTGAAAGTTGAGAGTTGAGAGTTTTGGCTGGCCACCCTTGCCAGCCGTTAATCGAAAAAACGGTTAGGGTCGGGTTCCGATTTGCCGGTGATGGGGATGCTGTATTTGTCGATGAAATACTGGGGGTCTATCTCGTAGCCACCGTTGAGCAGCATCTGCTCGGTCTGTCGGATTTGCTCAGGGGTATAGGTTGGGGTGTCATCCCACACGAAGGTGTAGCCCTCGACTGGGAAGCCGTGGCGGGCCATGAAGGGGATGAGGCGGTTGTTGATGACATTCTTCAGGAACTTCTCGTCGGCACTGATGACATTCTCCAGCACATCGAGGTGGACTTCCGACTGCGAGAGCGAGGAGCCGCTGTCGATGGTCATGGTCTGGTTGAGGATGCACTTCGACATTTCGGAGTTGGCGCGGTCGATGCGGCGGTCATAGACATTGTAGGCATCGCCGCGTGAGCTTTCCTTGATGTCAATCTCGGTGCCCTCCTGGAAGACTCCCCAGAAGGCTGCGCCCATGGAGCGAAGCATATCCTCGACGCGGTCGATGTCCTTCTGGTTCTGCGAGGTGGTCTTGGCAATGCGGATGGGCATACCGAATATTTCGCCGAAGCCATCCCAGAAGGCGAGCATATTTTTTTTTGAGAGGGCGTTGGTGGAGCATTTGAGGAAGAGACCGAGGTCGCGAGACTTGCCGGCCTCAATGACCCAATCGGCAAGCGGACCATCACGATAAGAGGGGCCGTTGCGGGCATCGTCGTTCTGGTCTCGTATGATGGAGCCGTATTCAGGCACAACGTGGCGGCGAGGGACCAGCTCGATGTAAGAGAAGCGCATTTTGCCGTCCACGATGACCGGGGAGCCGAACTGGATAAGCGAGTGGCCAAAGAAGCGGCTGTCGAGTACCATGGAGCAGAAGTCCTCGAACCATTCCTGCTCGAAGAGGGCGGTGATGTCGGTGTTCTCGGTACCCGACTTATCCACGAGGCGGAAAGAGCGTTTGGTGGCGAAGCCTTTGCGCTGGGCGATGCAGCCGGTGAGGTGCGGGTCAATCTCCACATCGGTATAGACATTGTAAAGCATGAGGCGCTTGGGGTTCTCCACATCGATGGCGCGCTGCCAAGCCATACGCCAGTTGGCCACGTCCTTTTGTGTGAGGCGCTCGGTCTGCTGGAAGAGGTCGATGACCATCTGCCGCTGCTGAGCCGAGGGCTGTTTTAGGTTCACGGAGGGCTGTCCGGCGAAGCGGGAAAATATATCTTTAAGATCCATATAAATGCTGTTTAATCGGGTTTTAATATTGGTATTCGGACTTGCCCCAGCCACCATAGCGGACCGGCTGCGAGGTTTCCTGCCCGGTGGATGGGTCGGTAGGAGTGGGCAGGTCGGGGGTGGCCTTGCCCGACTGCACGTCCTTGAGCCAGGCGATGGCCTGATTGTAGCGAGTTTCGCGGATGTCGAAGCCGATACGCTTGGGGAGCCAGGACACGAGGTGGTAGAGGCAGACGTCGGCCACAATCATAACGAGGTATCCATTGCGCTGTGTTCCTGTTTTGGAGAAAGCCGTGGCCACGTCATAACGGGTACGCAGATAAGAAGAGACCTCCTCGATGGCATAGCGTTCTGCCCGGTCGAGATTGGTTGAGTCGTTCTGGTTGATAACGGTGAGGGTCTGCGTGTCGCAGACGGCTTTGAAGTCGTCGGTGGTGAGGAAATTCATATTACCAGGTATATTTGCTGTTAGTGGATCTGCCGATGCGAGGTTGGAAATCGTCCACGCGGGTGCGTTTCTGGAGCATATAGATGGCGCCCTCGTCGGCATCGGGGGAGTCGTCGTGTATGGTGGTGCCCTTCTCGAAGGCAAGGGTCTGGTCAAGACCAGCGATGAAGTCGGGGTCTTCCTTGAAGTCCTGGTTATAGAACACCAAGCCACGTTCCCAGAGAGGGGAAACGGCCTCGATGCGCTGGTATTTGTCCGGCTTTTTGCGTTTGTCGGGTATGATGGGCAGCTGGTAGCCTCTGATATTTCCCTCACGATTGAACTCGTCGAGGATAATGTCCTGGACAAAGTTGGCCTCCATATAGAAGAGAGCCTGAACCCCGGCTTGTTGCAGCTGCTCGTAGAGGTCGTAGAGCCAGCGGACCATTTCGGCGACGGTACACTGTCGGCAGAAGCAGCGCAGCAGGTGCAGTTCGCCTTCCTTGGTCTTGCCCCAAAGCTTGGCAGCCTTGAAGTCGTTTTTCGTGGTGGGCTTGAAGGAGGGGTCCACATAAAGGATGAGGTCGGTGTATTTGGCAAGCGGCAAGGGCTTTTTCCAGCGGATCCAGTTAGCCTTGAAGACAGTACCCTCGGTGATGGGGTTGTTCATATACTCGCGTTGGAAGGCACGGTAGCCCATAAAGTCGCGGGTTTCCTGGATAGCTTCGGGTTTCCAGTATTCAGGCCAGGAGGGGTTCCCTTCCTGGTCAATGACGTTGACTCGCGACACCTTGACCGATTTAATCTTGCAGACATTGGCGAGAACAGAGTTTTTGGCGATAAGGTTGCCCACCATAATGAGGCGGCCACCAGCGGCGCCGAAGCAGCCGAAGAGGGCCGATGTCACCCATTCGGTGAGGCGACGGACACGGCTTTCGTTGTTGCAGAGCTCGTCATCGTCGAGGTCGTCTATTACGATATAGTCGGGGCGGTTCTGGCGGTCGCGGAGACCACGGGGGGACTGACCGCGACCAAGGGCGTGGAACGAAACGCCGTCGCGAGTGGCGAACTCGCCGGCACTCCATTTGTTGGAGTTAACCTGTTTGCCGAAGTCGTGGATGTAGCGCTTGTTGAACTGTAGCTCTGCCTGAATGTCTGCCAGCAGACGCTCGGCATCGTCTTCGGACTTACCCACGAGTACAAGGGTGTTGATTTGACGGGCTCGGTTGGCATCGGTCTGGCATTTGAGCCACATGGGGATGAAAATATCCATGTGGGTGGACTTGGCATGACCACGCGCCCATTGGAAGACGAATTTGCCGGTGCGGTTGGCGAGAATGTCCTTGGCGGCTTTGATATGGAAAGGGGCACAGGGGACGGCTTCGCCAGTGGCCTGGTTGGTGCAATAGTGTGGGAAATAGTATTGCACAAAATAATTATAGTCCTTGCGTGCCCGTGCAATACGTTTGAGCTGCACCGCCTTGGTCTCGTTCTCGTTGACGGCGGTGTAGTTCTGGATGGTGTCGCGTATGCGCAGCCATTCCTTATAGGCTTCGGACTTTGTTACATCGGCGGGCATAGGTGCGTCCTCCCCTATCTTCCGACCACTTTAGTGGCGTTGAGGTTCTCGGCAATGTAGAGGTCCTGATAGCGATTCATGACCTTGACCAGTTCCGGGGTGAGTTCCTCGTCGAACTGCATACGGGTAATGAGCCATTTGTTGTAGGCCGTGAAGACCTCAATGACAGTGATGATGTTGGTCTCCCCGTCGAGGCTCTTAATAGCCTTGGCCATTTTGGCGGCTTCGTCGGCACTGATGTTGCCCTCGTTGATGCGGTCGTTGAGGGAATGCAGCATGTTATTGACGATTTCAGTACGGGTGATGGTTTTAGCCGCACGGAGGCTTTCCCAGTTGTCCTCTTTCGCCCATCTATTGACGGTCTGTGCAGAGACGCCGAGTTTCTCGGCGATGGACTTCTGTGTCTCGCCGTTGAAGAAATAGAATTTGGCAAGTTCTCGCTCGGTGTTGAGCTGGCCCTTGCGGGGTGTTTTCTTGGTTGTTTTTTTCTTTTCAGTCGTGTCCATAATGTTGGAATTTTTTGCAAAAGTACCCACTCTTCCCCGAAGAGTGGGTGTGTTGTTATAAGGGTACGCATAGTTGTGCGAAGGGTTGGACTTTTCGGACTTTGTTCGTTGTAGGCATAGTAATTTTGCAAAAAATTTCAAGCGACATGAGCAAAGAAGCAGTTATAAACACAAGCCGACTGAACAGCTACGGATTCCGGGTGCTGACGGAGGGGATAGACCTGAGTCAGTACGAAAAGAACCCGGTGCTGCTGTGGATGCACACACGCCCATTCCGTGGTACCACCGATGAGGTGCTTCCGCTTGGGCGGATGGAGAACCTCCGTGTGGAAGGCGACCAGCTGATAGGTACGCCGGTATTCGACATGAACGATGAGTTTGCCCGCAAGGTGGCAGACAAATGGGAGCAGGGTATCTTAAAGATGGTGAGCGCCGGACTGGTGGTGCTGGAAGAGAGCAACGCCCCGGAACATATCGTGGAAGGCCAACGCTATGCCACAGTGACCCGAAGCAAGCTGCGCGAGGTGTCGATTGTGGATATTGGAGCCAATGACGACGCGCTGGCGCTCTATAGCGACGACCAGCTGGTAAATATGAAGCAGGATGGCGAACTGTCGAAACTGCTGTCGTTGGTGTGCAACCCTAAAGAAGCAAAAGTTGAACCCCTTAATATTAGTATGCCAATGAAAGAAATTGCATTGAAGCTGGGTCTGCCCGAGAATGCGACCCAAGAGCAGATTGTGGCCGCCATTGGCGGGCTGCAAAGCGAGAACCAAACCCTTAAGGCCGAGAAGGAGGCCGCCGGTGTGAAGAGCATCGAACTGGCCGTTGACCAGGCTGTGAGTGCCGGCAAGATTGCTGCCGACAAAAAGCAGCACTTCGTCGAGCTGGGGAAGAAGGTTGGCTTGGAGAGCCTGACCGAGACCCTGAACCTGATGAGCGGCCCGTTGCGTCCGACCGATGTAATCAAACCGACCGCCCCCGCTGGTTGCGAAGGCTGCAAGACGCTGCGCGAGGTGCCTGTGTCGGAGATTGAGAAGCTGCGCAAGGAGCATCCTTCGGAGTACCGCAAGCTGTACATGGCCGAATACGGAGTGGAACCTGAAATGAATTAACAACCCTAAAACCCATCAACAAGATGAAAAATATTTTAGCAATCACGACAATGCTGTGCGCTTTTGCGCTGAACTGTGTAGCAGGTGGCCTTGTGGCCGACTGCGTAGACGTAGCCCCCTGGGTGGGGGCGGTAACCCTGAACGTTGTGGCTGCCGTGTCGCCCCTCTTTATGCCAGAGGGCGTAGCCCGAGCCGGCCTCTATCAGGAACTGTGGACTGGAGAGACCATCAATGCTTTCCGCAACAGTCATAAGAGCATCGGATGGATGAACCGCATCCGCAGCTTTGACAGCCGGGTGGCGAACAACAACACCATTCACTTTGTGGACATTGGAGGTGACCCTGACGTACTGATTAACAACACCACCTACCCCATCGAAATTGTGGCCGTAACGGACGATGACAAAGCCATCGGACTTGACAAATACCAGACCGTGGCGACCACGATTACAGACGATGAGGCGCGTTGTTTGAGCTACGACAAGATGGCCAGCGTCATCGAGCGCCACCGTCTCATTGTGGACGAAAAGAAGATCGCGAAGGCACTCCATGCCCTTGCTCCCGCCGACCACGCTGCCAAGCACCCCGTACTGAAGACCACCGGTGCCACAGTGGACGGCAGAAAGCGCCTGACGGTGCAAGACATAATCGACCTGAAGGCGGCATTCGACAAACAGAAGATTCCCCAGCAGGGCCGTATCCTGGTGCTGAACCCGGACCACGTGGCCGACCTGCTCATAGCAGACACCGCCTTCGCCAACCGCTACAACAACACAAATACGGGAGCCATTTCCAACATGTACGGCTTCGAGACCTACGAGTACGTGGACTGCCCGCTGTACACCGTCTCGACCAAAGCCAAGGTCGCATGGGGCACCACAGCCACCAATGCGATGCAACAGGCGAGTGTGGCCTTCTATGCCCCGCGCATGATGAAGGCCACCGGAGAGACCAAGGCCTACATCGGCGAACCCGAGCCGACCTACCAGCGTTGGCTGTACAACCTGCGTCACTACTTCATCTGCCTGCCTCTGAAGAATGAGGCAATGGGAGCCCTGATTAGCGACCTCGTTTCCTAAGCAACCATAACATCAACCGGGGGCGCAAGGAGTGAAATGCCGGTGTCCGGCAGACGACAACTGCGCCCTCATATTAAAAAGCAAGAATTATGGCAAAACCTAATGTAACAATACGATTCGCCAACGGAGCGCTGGGCAGCGTTGCCGCCAGCGCCGACGGAGTGGTGGGCATGGTGGTGAACGGCTCGGCAGTTGCCGGCAAGCTGGTACTCGGTACACCATACGTGCTGCGCGACCTTGACGGTCTGGCAGCTTTGGGCGTAACCAATGCCGCCGATGACGCGAACAAATTCCTGTACCAGTGTGTGGAGCTGTTTTACGGCGAAGCCGGAAAGGGAGCCGAGTTGTGGGTGATGGTCGTGGCCACCGCCACAACCCCCAGTGCAATGCTCGACCCGAACAACGACAACGCCAAGAAACTGCTGCGAGTCAGCAAGGGTCGTGTCCGCACAGTCTTGGCGCTGACCTCCACCGCCGCCACAGTGGCAGAGAATGCCGCTCTGGGCAGCGACGTAGCCACCGCCATCACCAATGGGCAAGCCCTGGGAGAATGGGCGGCGGACGCCCTCTATGCCCCGGTTCTGGTTCTTATCGAAGGCAAGGGCTATAGCAACGCCAAGGCGACGGCACTGCCCGACCTGACGGAAGGCTCAGACAACCGCGTGGGCGTAGTTATCGGCCAAGTGATGGACGGAGACACGGCAGTTGGCAGCCTTGCTGCTGTCATTGCCGGGCGTATCGCCAAGATACCGGTGCAGCGCCATATCGGGCGTGTGAAAGACGGAGCCCTGAAAATCCAGTCGGCCACCATCGACGGCACGGTGGAGATTGCAGACGCCGACATAGACTCGGTGAACGACAAAGGCTATATCACCCTGACGACCCATGTGGGACGCAGCGGCTATTTCGTCTGTGACGACCATCTGGCTACCTTGGTAAGCGACGACTACCATTCGCTGGCACGCCGCCGAGTAGTTGACAAGGCCTACCGCATAGCCTACGACACGTTGCTGAACTACTTGAAAGACGAGGTGGCTTGCAACGGTGACGGAACCATCGTGGCCGCCGTGGCCAAGGCGTGGGAGGCTGACGTGGTTGCGGCCATTGCCAACCAGATGACCAGCAACGGCGAGTTGGGCACCGACCCCACCGACAGCAAAGACAAAGGCGTGAAGTGCGAGGTGGACCGCGAACAAAACGTGATCAGCACAAGCAAGGTCAAGGTTGTCATTGCCGTGAAGCCTTACGGCTGCGCCAAGTTCATCGAGGCCACCATTGGCTTCACCGCAATCCAGAGTTAAACCAAAAACCGAGAAACGATGAGCTACTTAATCAACGGAAGAGAATTCGAGTGGGCGGACGTCACCGTGATTGGTGCCGGTCGCGACATCTTGGGTCTGCTCGGCATTGAGTACACCGAGAAACAGGAAAAGGAGCATCTGTACGGCAAGGGCAACAAGCCCACAGGAATCCAGAAGGGCAACAAGAGCTGCGAGGGCACGCTGAAGGTGCGCCAAAGCGAGCTGGAAGGCTTGGAAGAATTGAGCGACAGCCACAGCATCCTTGACCTGGAAATCAACCTTTCGGTGAGCTACGGCGACCCCAGCAAGGGAGAGCCGATGCGGACGGACAAACTGTACAACTTGCAGTTCACCGAGCAGAAGAAAGGTGTCAACCAAGGCGACAAAAAGATGGAAATCGATTTGCCGTTCATCTGCACCGACATTGAATGGAACGCCTAAACAAGGCCATTTAACCAACCCTTAAACAGTGATTAAAATGAACGTAACGAAAGAACAGATCCAGGAATGGAAACAGAAACACGGCAAGGTGTTCAAGATTAGCTGCGACGGCAAGGCCTGCTACCTGAAGCCCCCTTCGCGCAAGACGCTGGGCTACGCCAGCGTGGCCGCCAAAGACGACCCGCTGAAGTTCAACGAAGTCATCCTCCGCGACTGCTGGCTTGGCGGCGACGAGGAAATACGCACTGACGACGTGCTGTTCCTCAGCGTCGGAAGCAAGCTGGCCGACCTCATCAAGACCAAGGAGGCCGAGCTGGAGGAATTGTAGCGGCTGCCGAGGTCGGCGCCGGGGACCGCATCAGGCAGGTGAATGCCCAACTGATGTATTACCTGCACATAGCCGACCCCGACAGCCTGACCGACGAAGAATGGGCGATGCGGCAGCGGGAGCTGGAGTGGGTAAGGAAAGAGGAGGAGAAAGCGAACGCAGAAAGGGCTGCAAAGTTCATTCAGTAGCGAGATGAACCAGCCAGAGGAGGAGGGGGAATAGGATGAAGATCCATGAGAGAAGGATTGACATGAGCAGAGCCTTTTTCCTCTGGTTGGTTTTATAGAGGCGGATGAGTTCCTTGAATGGGGCCACGACAGCGAAGCCGAGCGTAAGCAAGGCTTTGGCTACGGCAGGGATGGCTACAGCGAGGAAACCGCAGACAATAACAACCAGAAGAATGAACCAAGCAACAGTCATAGAGATGTGAATTTTTATAGATAACGCAGGATGGCCGAAAATATTTTGACATACGTATTAAATTTGCAGGATAATATCTCCGACAAGCTGAAGCGCATAGGCATCAACAATGAGCAGCAGCTGGACATTTGGGCGCGTGTGCAGCAGCAAGTGAACGGAGCCAGCCGGACTATGCAGAATATGGGCAGGAGCATTGGCAGTATGAACGAGCGTATTGCAGCGCTGCGTGCCCAGCGCGAGTGGATTCCTGCAAGCAACCGCGAGGCCATCCGCGCCACGAACCACGAGATACAGAGGCTGGAACGCGAGATACAGAAGCTGGAGAGCCTTGACGGCGGTTTGATGAAGAAATGGTTCAGGGACATCAAGGCGGGCATCCCTGCCCTGGTGAACCCATTGAGTGCCGCAATGGTCGGTCTTGGGAAGAGCATCAGCCTCGGTATGGAAGACCAACTCCAGCGGCAGAACATAACCACCCTGATGGGGGGCGACACCGCCGGCGCCGATGCTTTGTTCAACAAGATTGCCGAATACGGCAAGAATACCGTGTATGACAAAGCCGGGCTTATCGAGGCGCAGAAGACCATGATGAGTTTCGGCATAGCGGGTGAACAGGCATTCGGAATGCTGAAGCGCATCGGAGACGTTGCGATGGGCGACAAACAGAAGATGCAGAGCCTTGCCTTGGCGTTCAGCCAGGCCACCAGCGCCGGCAAACTGCAAGGCCAAGACCTGCTGCAGATGATAAACGCCGGCTTCAACCCGTTGAACGAAATAAGCAAGCATACGGGCAAAAGTATGGCGCAGCTGAAGGATGAGATGGCGAAGGGCAAGATTACGGCCGACGATCTGGCCAAGGCGTTCCAATGGGCCACAGAGGAGGGCGGCTTGTTCTACAACGGGGCAGAGAAGGCGGGACAGACCTTTGCCGGCAAACTCGGTCAGATGAAAGACGCGCTGGCCGAACTTGGGGTCAAGGTGTTCAACACCTTGGAGCCGGTATTGAGCTGGGCGGTGAACTTTGCGGATGGTGCCATCAATGTACTTGGCAAAGTTGCCGGGGGAGTGGTGAATGTGTTCCGGAACATCGTGGACTGGTCAAAGAGGTTCTGGTATGTA
>DCJB01000015.1 GCA_002317325.1 Bacteroidales bacterium UBA1711 | reverse complement strand
GCAGCCGAACAGGCGGGCCACTTCAAGGCAGTTGACCAACGAGCCTATGCCCACGTTCCAGCCCAGCATGGGGTTGAGCTCGGCGGTGGCGCTGAGGATGGCGGCGAGGTTGTAGATGGTGTCGATGTCGTACTTCTTCACGGCAGCGGCAATCTGCATAATCTGTGTGGAGTCGATTCGCTCAATGGGGCCGCGCTCATAGTCGGCGCCTTTGAGGGGACGAAGGTCGGAGCAAACCACATTGCTGTCGCCATAGACATCACGAAGATTTCGGGTCAGTTCGGAACCAATCTGTCCGCCGGCACCGACGATAAGTATTTTTTTCATAGTTGCGATATGTTGTTTATGTTCTTTTGCAGCGGTCATTCTGCCGTTGGCGGCACTCGGTATCCAACACTCCCACAGGGGCTAACCCCTTTCGCACCCCTCCTGCCGCACAACCCGGTACAGACTGCAAAAATAAACATTTTTCCCAACACGCCCAAAAAAACTTTCGCCCGCGCGGGCCGCCCCCGCCCCCGCCGCCCATTTCACCCGCCGCACAATAATGCCCGCCTCCCGGCGTAATGCAGTGCAAAGCATCCAAACCCAACTCATCCGCCACCCCACAATGTTAGGTCAAGCGAGCCATCACCCCGACGGGGCAGAACGAAAGCGGAGACCTCCCGGTAGGGGGTCTCCGCTTGTGGATGGCGGACAGCCGCGCGGCGGCCGGCTGCCAAGGAACGCTGTCTGAGGGTTAGCCCTCAATCTCTTTGCGGACCTTCTTGAAGGCCTCGATGCACTGGTCGAGGTGCTTGTGCTCGTGGGCGGCGCTAATCTGCACACGGATACGGGCCTGGCCCTTCGGCACCACGGGATAGTAGAAGCCGGTGACGAAGATGCCTTCTTCCTGCATCTTGGCAGCGTACTTCTGGCTCTTTGCAGCGTCGTAGATCATCACGGCGCAGATGGCGCTCTCGCTGGGCTTGCAGTCGAAGCCCTCCTCCTTCATGCGGCGCAGGAAGTAGTCGGTGTTCTCATGCAGCTTGTCCTGCAGCTCGTTGGTCTCGCTCATCATGTCGAACATACGGATGCCGGCGGCCACGAGGCCGGGAGCCATGGAGTTGGAGAAGAGGTAGGGACGGCTGCGCTGGCGGAGCATATCGATAATCTCCTTGCGACCGGTGGTGAATCCGCCCATGGCGCCGCCGAAGGCTTTGCCGAGGGTGCCCGTGAGGATTTCGACTTTGCCGCGCAGGTTGTAGCGCTCGGTCACGCCGCGGCCGGTCTTGCCCACCACGCCGGCGCTGTGGCTCTCATCAACCATCACCATGGCGTCGTACTTCTGAGCCAGTTCGTAGATTTTGTCGAGGGGGCACACATTGCCGTCCATCGAGAACACGCCGTCGGTGACGATGAGGCGGAAGCGGTTCTTCTGCGCGGCCTTGAGCTGCTCTTCGAGGTCGGCCATGTCGGCGTTGGCGTAACGGTAGCGCTCGGCCTTGCAGAGACGCACGCCGTCGATGATGGAGGCGTGGTTGAGGCTGTCGCTGATGATGGCGTCCTCAGCGGAAAGGAGGGGTTCGAACACGCCGCCGTTAGCGTCGAAACAGGCAGCATAGAGGATGGTGTCCTCGGTGCCGAAGAAGTCGGCAATCTTCTTCTCGAGTTGCTTGTGGAGGTCCTGGCAGCCGCAGATGAAGCGGACCGACGCCATGCCGTAGCCGCGAGCGTCCATGCCGGCTTTGGCGGCCTTGATGAGCTCGGGGTTGCCGGCGAGGCCCAGGTAGTTGTTGGCACAGAAGTTGAGGCACTTCTTGCCGCCCACCATAATCTCGGCGCCCTGCGGGCTCTCGATAATGCGTTCATGCTTGTAGAGACCGGCGGCCTCGATGTCGGCCAACTCTTTCTGAAGATGTTCTTGGAATTTAGTGTACATAATTACAAGGTTTTATATATCTATTTCTCTCATTCAAGTCCGTGTTCAATCCTGCAAAGATACAACTTTTTGTTCAATTGGCGACTTTTTTGCACCCCTTTTTTCGCCGGCGGCAGGGGCGGTGCGGCACGAGGCTCCGCAGTCGGCGCCTCGCACCGCCCATGCAAAGGTGCCTCAACGGTGCTGAGGGGAGGTCTCCGCCGTAGAAAAGGGGCAAAAAAACGCTCGGTTTCGTAAAAATTGCGTACCTTTGCAAACCGAAACCAATGAGAGACCCCTATCCCCAAAACCGCGCCTTCGTGGTCATGACCGTGTTCATGGTCACCTTCTACCTCACCGCCAACGTCATGGCGGTGAAACTGATAGACGTGGGCGGGGTGACGCTCTTCGACGCCGGCACCGTCGTCTTCCCCATCACCTATATGCTGGGCGACGTGTTCACCGAAATGTGGGGCTTCCGCACCACGCGCCGCGTGATATGGCTCACCTTCGCCTGTCAGGCGCTCTTCACGCTCTTCGCATGGGTGGGGGTGCTGCTGCCCGCTCCGCCCGAGACCGCCGAAGCCGCCGAAGCCTACGGCCGCGTGTTCTCCTTCGTGCCGCGCATTATGGCCGCCTCGCTCACCGCCTTCCTCGCCGGCGAGTTGGTCAACGCCTGGACCTTCGAGCGCATCAAGCACCGCACCCATGGACGCCGCCTGTGGGTCCGCACCATCGGCTCCTCGCTCTTCGGCTTCGCCATCGACACCTCGCTCTTCGTCCTCATAGCCTTCGCCGGCACCGTGCCTCGATCCGACATCGTGTCGATGATTGTCATACAGATAGGGGTCAAGATGGCCATCGAGGCCTTCGCCTCCACCCCCATGGCCTACGCCCTCATCCGATACATCAGAAAGAAAGTCTAACAGCAAGGCAATAGGGACAGACTCCTATGAACCAGCATTTTGAGTCAAGAAATCTGTCGTACGCTCAAAAAAATAGTTGTATCTTTGCAAAATAAAACCACAAGCATGGACCAAGGCCGAGTACCTGTTGTTCATTGAGTCCGCTTGGGACAATCAGCCACCATACTCTTGCTCTTCAGTCATCTCAGCCGAAGGGGGTACTCTCAGAGACCTTGAACAGACCGATGCTGCGGATCTTCGCAAGGATACTCTGCGCCTGAGCATTGTTTGCATCATATTGAAGCGTTATCGTTTCCATTTTTTGGCAGATTTCTAAATGGATTCTCTGACGCTGCAAAAGTACGAAGTTTTTTCGATACGGCATACTATTGCCGTTTTTTCTTTGAGGCAGAATGAAATAACTGGCGTCAGGATAACGGAACTGGCGGCTAAAGCCGCGATTTAGGGTTAGGGAGGGAATGGATGTGCTAATGAAAGGTGTGCCGCAAGACCACAGCCAGTACCACTCTCGTTCTGTGAAAAACTGAAACCATCGCCAAGGCTCATTTTGAGTCTTGGCGATGGTTATGCTGCTTTGCTCCGGATTACTGCTTACGAAATCCAGTTTTCATGAACAATATTTTCAAGTCGTCCTTGATGTTTGGCGTTTCCTGTCACCAGTGTCATCTGATGAGATACGGCTGTGGCAGCTATCAACAAGTCAAAGTCCTCAATCATCATTCCCATTTTCCGCAGACGGATTTTTTCATTGACAAACGTGTCCATACATTCGGCAATGGGGATAACCTCAAACAAATGACACAATTGAAGCGCCAATGCGCGATTCTCTTCTTTTCGGTCGCTACACATGGCTCCGTACAGGAGTTCTATCTTGGTAATTTCAGAAATTGCACACTCTTTCACTCCAAACACAAGAATGTGGGCCATCACATCCTTACATCCGTGCAGCAAGTTGACACAAGTACTGGTATCAAGGAGGTACTTCATCGCCTCAAATTTCAGGACAGAAACTACTCGTTGTGCGTGCGGATTCGATGCAATTCATTGTCTCCTCCGTGGTCTGCGAGCCTTTCCATGCTCCGCACAATGCTTGCAGAGCAATCTCGTCCGCCTCCTGCGGTGATGAGGTTATGACTTTGGCCTTCACACCTTGCATCGAACTTAGTGCCGACATGACTTTCCCCAGCCATGAAGAATCTTCAAGCGTAAGCAAAATTTGTGTCATAGCAATTCTCTTTCAGCAGTTGATATACCATTTATTGATGATGCAAAGATACGAAGTTTTTTCGATATGGCAAACTTTTGCCGTTTTTTCTTTGAGGCAGAATGAAATAACTGGCGTCAGGACAACAGTCTGTGAGCGGCTTCGCCGCGGTTTGGGGTTAATGTTTTGGGGTTAGGGAGGGTATGGAGAGGCTGAAGGTGATGGAGCGAATGGAGTTGATAGATTCAACTTTAGAATTTGTAAAATGAAATAGAATCAATCAATTATTCACAAAAATCAACGCTTCGATTCAAAATGGTTGCGGGGATTCGACTTTGCGAAGATGAGATGCAAGAAAAATACCTGCGACACTTTGGGTTACATTTTGCAGAAACAGACAATATCGGTCTGATTGTGATCACAATAAACTAAATGCGAAAGTTGGGCTTATTATTCCAAGAAAAAGTAGTATCTTTGCATTTCATTGTATGAAATCACAGACTATGGAACTCAACGAATCGCTCAAAAACCTCGTCTTCGACAAAAGCGACCTCAAACAGCAGGTCTATCGCACCACCTTCGACGCCTTCGAGCTCTTCCGCTCCACCACCCGCCAGCTCATCGAGCTCTTCCAGGCCCGTGCCGCCGAAGAGGGGCGGCAGGTGCGCTTCGAGTTCACCGACCGCGGCGACTTCGAGTTCGAAGTCCGCTTCGCCGGCGACGTGCTGCTCTTCGTCATGCACACCAACGTCT
>DCJB01000033.1:1166-4345 GCA_002317325.1 Bacteroidales bacterium UBA1711 | reverse complement strand
GAGAGCTATCGGACGGGAGGAAGGTCGAATAGAAGGTCTCGCCGAAGGAATGGAGAAAGGTCGGGAGAAAGGTCTCGCCGAAGGTCTGGAGAAAGGTCTCGCCGAGGGCATTGAGAAAGGCATGGAGAAAGGTCTCGCCGAGGGCATTGAGAAAGGCATTGCTGAAGGTCGAATGCAATCCGCCCGAAAGATGATGGCGCTCGGGGTCTTAACTGTCCGCCAAATTGCCGATGCTTTGGGTCTCACCGACGAGGAGGCAGCACAGCTTGGGCAGTAACTTTTGGTCTGTAATATACGCTGTCTTTGTGTTGTATTGGGAGCAATAGTTGCCTCAGACGCTCTATTCATCAACTGTTACCGTCTCGATGTAGTCAAGCGGAGCTGGCCTCTCAGCCGGCTGAGTTGTTGCTGTTTTCGTTGGGGGCGGTTCTCCGGATACACCATGATTGCTCATGGAAAAATGTCTATATGACCATGAGTAACTATGGGAAATAAAAATGGAAATCAATAGATTTATTGTTCGCTGTTTGTGTTTGAGCAGTGTTCGCCGATTCTGTTGCGGCGGGCGGCGGAAAAGGGACGGAGAAACATCGGTGTTGTAACGGTGCTGTAACGGGAATGTGTTTGTTTCGGACTGGGGCGCAACGGTGGGTGAGAGGGTGGTGTTCAGGAGTTATCGAAAAGGGTGGGTAAAGGGAACAACTTGTTGAAAACTTCTATGGCCGAGGGGACGTTATGTCAAAAAATAAGTGTAATTTTGCACTTTATTCTGTAGAGTATGAACGAAGACGAGATAGTGAACGAAAAGCCGGAAGGGGAGGAGGGCATGGTCTCCGTACCGCAGTCCGAAGAGCCAGTGGGCGAGGGCAGTACGCTGTCGCTCAACGGTATGTTTCGCGACTACTGGATTGACTATGCCTCTGATGTGATTCTGGACCGCTCGGTGCCCGACATCGACGATGGCCTCAAGCCCGTGCAGCGCCGCATTCTCCATGCCATGAAGGAGACCGACGACGGCCGCTTCACCAAGGTGGCCAACATCGTTGGCACCACCATGCTCTATCACCCCCACGGTGATGCTTCTATCAACGACGCGTTGGTGAACCTCGGGCAGAAGAACCTGCTTATCGACTGTCAGGGTAACTGGGGCAACATCCTCACAGGCGATGGTGCCGCCGCCGGACGATACATAGAGGCCCGCCTGTCGAAGTTTGCCAAAGAGGTGGTGTTCAACCCTAAGACCACGCAGTGGAAGCCTTCATACGACGGGCGTAAGCAAGAGCCCGTGACGCTGCCCATCAAGTTTCCCCTGCTGCTGGCACAGGGGACCAAGGGCATTGCCGTCACTCTCACCTCTGTCATCCTGCCCTACAACTTCTGCGAACTTATTGAGGCCTCCATCAAGATACTGCGGGACGAGCCGTTTGAAATATTCCCCGACTTCCCGACAGGCGGACTTATCGACGTGACCAAGTACAACGATGCCGCCCAAGGGGGGCGCCTCCGCATCCGCGCCCGTATGCACTACGATGAGAAGCGCAAGGCTATCATCATCACCGAAGTGCCGTATGGCATCACCACTGATGTGTTGATAGACAGTATTCTCAAAGCCAACGAGAAGGGGAAGATTAAGGTGAAGAAGGTGGATGACAACACCGCCTCCGAGGTGGAGATTGTCTGCTCGCTGCCGTCGGGCATTTCGCCCGACCAAATGATTGACGCACTCTATGCCTTCACAAACTGCCAAATCAGCTTTTCGCCGCAGACCTGCGTGATTGTGAACAACAAGCCGGTCTTCATGACTGCCAGCGAAATACTCCGCCACTCCACCCTCCGCACCAAGGACCTGCTGCGACAGGAACTGGAAATACTGCTTGCCGAGCTGCAGGACCGCTGGCATTGGGTGTCGTTGGAGAAACTGTTTTTCGAGAAGGGGATATACAAGGTGCTGGAGCGGCGTGACTTCGAGTCGTGGGAAGCTCAGGTGACAGGCATTGAACGGGGATTCGACCCCTACCGCGGACTCTTCCGCCAAGAGATTACCCGCGACCATGTGCTGAAGCTGTGCGAAAAGCCCGTCCGCAAAATCTCGCACTTCGACATCAAGAAGGCCGAGGAGGAGATTGCCGCCATTGACGCCGACATTGAGGAGGCTCGCAACCACTTGGCCCACCTCACCGACTATGCGGTCTCCTATTTCAAGCACATCCTCGCCGCCTACGGCAAGGGACGGGAGCGCCGAACCGAGATACGCAGTTTCGACGAGATACTGGCCGCCAGCGTGGCGGTGGCCAACGAGAAGCTCTACGTCAATATGCTCACCGGTTTCGCCGGCACGGGGCTGAAGAAGGACGAGGGGGCGGAGTACGCCTTCGACTGCTCGAAGATGGACGACCTCATCGTTTTCCGCACCGACGGCTCCATGATAGTCACCCGGGTGCAGGAAAAGGCCTTTGTTGGCTCGCCGGAATGCAAGGAGATTCAGCACATCGGCATTTTCCGCCGCCGCGACGACCGCACGGTCTATAACATGATTTATCGCGACGGAGCCATGGGCTACGTCTTTGTGAAGCGCTTCTCCGTCATCGGCATCACCCACGACGTGGAATACAACCTCACCCAAGGAACCAAGAACTCGAAGATTCTCTATTTCACCGCCAACCCCAACGGCGAAGCCGAGGTGGTGACGGTGCACCACGCCACCCGCGCCAAGCTGAAGAAGGTGAGTTTCGATTTCGACTTTGCCAAACTCGCCATCAAGGGCCGGCAGGCCATGGGCAATATCCTCACCCGCAACGCCGTCCGCAACATCACCAAGAAGGGCGACGGGGTCTCCACCCTCGAAGCCCGCGAGGTATGGTTCGACCGCTCGGTGCTGCGCCTCAACGCTGGCGGCAACGGCGTGTCGCTCGGCCGCTTCTCGGGCAAGGACAGGGTCTTCGCCCTCTACCGCTCGGGGTGTATGCGCCTCTCGGGCCACGACCTCGCCACCCACTTCGACGACGACTTGATAGAGATACGCAAGTATAACCCCCGCCACATCGTCACCGTCCTCTATCGCGACGCAGAAACGGACAGCGTCTATGTCAAGCGCTTCCAGCCCGAGGAGACCGACCGCAAACTGTCATTCCTCGAAGAAGGAGACGAGTTCATAGACTTCAGCATGGACACCTTCCCCC
>DCJB01000033.1:0-1001 GCA_002317325.1 Bacteroidales bacterium UBA1711 | reverse complement strand
GAGCCGGAGGAGGAGGAAGAGCCCGAGGAAGAGCCCGCCCCCGCCTCACTGCCCGACGACCGCGAGGGCTTTGCCGAAGGCACCCAGACCGAATTGTTTTAAAACACCCAAACACTTGAACATACTGTCATGAAGATACTGATTGCACTGCCCCGCTTCCCCTTCCCCCTCGAAAAGGGCGACAAGCTGAGGGCATACAACCAAATAAAGGAACTGTCTAAACGCAACGAGATTTACCTCTTCTGCGTGTCGCACAGCCGTGTGCAGCCCGAGCACGTGGAGGTCATGCGTCCCTTCTGCAAGGGGATGAGGGTGGTGCAGTCGCCCCTGCTCACCAATTACAAGAACGTTGTCCGAAACTACTTCTCCACCAAGTCGCTGCAGATAGGCTACTGGGACTCCCGCCGAGCCCGCAAGGCGTTCAAGGCCTTCGAGGCCGAGGTCTGCCCCGATGTGATATACAGCCAGATGGTGCGTACCATGCCCCTTGTCAGCCGCTCGCCCCGCCCCAAGGTGATGGACTTTCAAGATGCCCTTTCCATGAACACCGAGCGGCGGATGGAGCACTCGCGCGGCTTGTGGCACTATATCCTTCACTACGAGTTCAAGATGTTGCGCTCAACCGAGTACAACGCCTTCAAGATATTCGATGCCCTCACCATCATATCGCAGCCCGACAGCGAGGCCATCCCCCGCAAGCTGGGTAGCGACATCGCCATCATCCCCAACGGGGTGGATTTCGACTTCTTCGCCCCCCTCAGCCGTGAGAAGCAATTCGACATCGTCTTCTGCGGCAATATGGCATACAATCCCAACGTGCGGACGGCAACTTTCTTGGCTCGGATGGTTATGCCCATCGTGTGGGAGACCCACCCCGAGGCACGGCTGCTGCTGGCCGGCGCCACGCCCAAAGCCGAGGTGCGGTGTCTCGCAAGCGACCGGGTGACGGTGAGGGGCAACGTGGATGACATCCGCGAGTGCTACGCCTCGGCACAGATATT
>DCJB01000090.1:4517-6973 GCA_002317325.1 Bacteroidales bacterium UBA1711 | reverse complement strand
GGCCGCCAAGGGGGGTGCAGGAGAAATCCCGAAGCGGGGGTGGGCGTAACTGAAAACGGCACGCTTCCGTCGGGCATTATCAGCACAAAATGGGGGTAGGACACCACACCATACTGCTCCAGCAGTTTGTAGTCGCCATTGAAGTGGAGCCAAGTCCAGTTGTAGCGGCTGCCCTTCTTGGTGTTCCTCAAGAAGTGGTACATCTTCTGAAACTCGCGGTCGCAGCAGATGGTCACAAACTCCACATCCGGGTGGTGGGTATAGATGCTGTCTTTGAAAAAAGCCATGGTCTCTATCTCCGAGAGGCAGTTGGGGTCGCCCACCCGCACGAAAGAGAGGTAAATCCATTTCCCCTTCAGCGAGTCAAACGAGACTTCGCGCTTCTCCACGTCGGGCAGCACGAAGGAAGGCACCTCGACACCCACCAACTGCCGGCGGAGCGAGGCGGCCAGCAACTCGGCAAGCCGCTTGTGTTCTGGAAACTTGCTCTTACCACCTATCAGCTCCACCATCTGCACCACCTTGTCGGGCTCGTAAAAGCGGCTGTCGCAGAAGGCCTCCTGCAACGCCTCAAGGGCCGCTAGTTCCCGCACCTGCTCGTTGCGGAGCAGCGGGTTCAGACCCAAGGAGTCAAGGAAAACATCCGCTTGCAGGTTGTTCACCCAGTAGCCCACCAACCAGGCGGGCAGTTTGGGCGACCCCTTCGACACGCTCTCGGCAAAGAGGGTGAAGAAAAAGTTCATGTAGCTGTCGTCGTAGTAGAGTATGGGGCTGTCCTCCACATACCGCTTTGCCAGCGACTTGCGGGAAGCGAAGTTGAAAGCATATTTCAACTCGGCCAACTTGTACCGCTTATACCGGTTGAAGAATTCGTTCTTAGTGTCGGGGGAGCAACGTTCCACCTCGGCTTCGAGACTGTCGAAATAGCGCCGCTGCGGGCGAAAGCGGGGGTCGAAATAGAATGAATGGCTGTCAATATACTCCGCCACCGCCGCCTCAAAGACAGTGATGAGACCGTTGAGGTCGTCGGACGGCATATCATGGAAGACCACGGGCAGTGCCTCAGGCGAGAGGAAGACGTTCTTGCGCTCGCTAATGTCCCAATCGAACTCTGGGATATACACCTCATAGTCCCGCCCCGGCTCAACAAAGAACGACTGGCTGTAGAACTCTATTTTCAAGAACATCAGCGTGGGATAGTTGGCGTAGGCGTGCAGTTCAAAGTGGCTGTTCTCCCCTATCGTATCCTGGGCGAGCAGCACCTCGCTGCGGGTGAGCATATCGCTGTAACGGTAGAGTCCCACCAACTTGCCCACGCCTCCCACCACCTCGCCCCTCACGGTGATGTTGGACTGGCACCGTACCGAATGGGCGGCGAAGGCAAAGAGTACAAGCAGCAAGAGTCTTCTTCTCAAAAGAATTAGGAATTAGAAATTAATAATTTAGGATTGACCATCTACACAATTCACTGTTCACCATTCACACTCTCAAAACATATACCCCATCTTCACATAGATATTGGCCATTTTACCGTTGTCTTGCTTGTCTAAAGCCGCTGCCCAATCAACACTGAGGACGAAATTCTCGTTCATGGCCACCTTCAGGCCGCAACCGGCCGAGAGGTGGGGGCGGTAAATCTGCGAGCGGTCCACAGCCGAGCCGTCCAATTCGGGGTCGGACACCACATCGTCGTAAGGCTGCACCACCATGCCCGCATCCAAAAAGGGGTTCAGACCGATGTAGAAGTGCTCCTTGCCAATCATGAACCGCACTACTTGGAAGCGGAACTCGGCGTTGGCAAAAGCCACGCCGCGGGCGATGATGCGGTTGCGGAGTATGCCCCGGATTGAGTTGGCGCCGCCGAGTCCCTCGTAGATGACGCGCTGCATATAGAGTTGGTTCAGGTAGGTGTTGAGGTAAAACGGGCTATCGCCCACCACGTTGAGCTGCGTGCCCACCCGATAGGCGAAGACGGCGCGGTCGCAGCCCAGCGGCACATAATGCCGCCAAGCGAAGTTGAACTTCACGTTGGTATAGTTCGCCCACTCCTTGGGCGCCAAGTCGCCGTAAAAGGTAAAGAAAGCGTCGGCATAGATACCCCGGCGGGGGTTCTGCTGCCGGTCGCGGGTGTCGAGGGTCAGACCTCCGTGCAGATAGGGATGGAAGCCACTGCCGCTGCCGCCCTTGATATAGCCCAGCTCCACATAACGGTCGTAGAGCGTGGTGGCCTGGGGCAGGGTGTCGGTCCCCTTGGCGTACTTGTTCAGCCGGGCAACATCCACCGAACCGTAGGAGCAGTACAGCAAGCCCAGTCCCACATTCCAGTACCAAGGCTTCTCAATGGTTCCCTGCAAGTCGGTGCTGAAGCGGAAGAGGTCGCGCTTCATCTTGTAGTAGGCGCGGGAGATATACCGGTCGCTCGCCGCATCAGTATATGCGGCGTTGTAGTGCGACTG
>DCJB01000090.1:2315-4449 GCA_002317325.1 Bacteroidales bacterium UBA1711 | reverse complement strand
CGGTGGTCGGGGATGAGGTATTTGGAGTCGTAGGCGAGGCGGAAGAGGCCGTAGTGCTTCGATGTCGTGGCCGCCTCAGCATAAATCGAGTGGAGGTACTCGGGATAGGTCGAGCCGTCGCCGAAATAATAGACGTTGGACAGGAGGCCCAGCTGCAGCCCGAGGTCGGCATCGTAGGAGAAACTGGGCAGCACGCCGAAGGTCCAGCCCTTGCGGCCTGCCGTCTTGGTGGCCGTGGTGTCCTGTGCCCATGCCATCGACACAGCGGCTGCCGTCAGGATAAAGAAGATAGGCTTTTTCATTGTGAATGGTGTATGGTGAATAGTGAGCTGTGAACCATTAATATAAACTCTTAATCTTCGCACTTCTTCTCCCGAAGATCTTCTTGCGGAAGATGAAGCATGCGAAGGCGAGAAACGCCGCAACAAGTACGGCAAAAGTAATCAGACACTGCCGCATCCCCTGCGGCGCCACCCCCATCACCAGCAGCACGGGAAACCCGAAAGCTATGGCGGGGATGGTCTGCAGCACCAAGTTGTTGGCAGCGGGAGTCTCAAACTTGTGGTCTATCTCGCGCAGCAGAATCATGCCGTTGCTCGCCGTACCCGTGAGCATACCGAACATCGAGAAGAAGCCCTCATACTTGTAGTCGGGATAGAGGTGCTTGCAGCAGGCCAGCACATAGAAGAAGGTGACCACGGCGCCGAAGGTGCATACCAGCAGCAGGGGCATCCAAATGCTGCGGAGGTTATTGAAGTCAATGGCAGCAGTGCCGGCCACTATCATGAAGTCGAAACAGCAGCCCGCTATGCGGTCGAGGGTGTAGTTGTTGATATACTCGCGCTGCATAATCTTCACCTTGCGGAAGCGGTTCAGCAGCACCTTCACCAAGGTGCCGAGAATGGTGCCCCAAAGGAAGTTGAAGCCCCACACCAGCGGCTTCACGGTCTTGATTCCGAAAGCGCCCATATCCAGCCGCTCCACGCCCATCATCAGCAGGAACACTAAGAAATAGACCAGCAGCACCAAGCAAATCTGCACCGTGAGCTTGTCGATGGACTCGGCGTGTGGAATCTCGTTCTCCGACTCGTAGTCCTCGAGGGTATAAACCTCCTTGAAGTCGCCCGACTCCACCTTCAGCACCCCCTTGCGGCGGAGGCGGTTCATATAGACCACCCCCACGAGGCTGCCCACAATAAAGCCCGCGGCGGCAATACTCAGACCAAAGTCGGCCCCGTGGAATAGGTGCCCCTGGGCGGCGGCAAACTGGGTATAGGTGACGCCGAAGTTCAGCGCCTGTCCCGGTCCCTGGCCGTAGCCCATCGGCAGCAGCAGCCCCGCAGCGTAAAAAAAGTCATCGTGATTCCACCATACGAACAGCGGCATAGTGATAAGCAGCCCGCAGATGGCCTGAAGCATATAGGTGCTGGCCGTCACACAGCCCGTCTCCACCACCTTCAGCCCGGTGGTCTTGCTCTTTATTTTCTTATTCTTCAGTGCCATGGCCACAAACCCCAATCCGAGGGCGTGATAGGTAATTATCTCCATGGCGGTCTTATCCACCACCTGCGAGAAAAAGCCGAAAGGTTTCAGGCAAAGAATGAAGAGGCCTGCCAGCAGCGCCGACGGCAGCAGGCTGCGTTTGAGCAACGGCACATTGCAGCGGATAAGGTTGGCCACCAGCAGCGCAATAACGATGACGAAGAACTGAATCAGCCATCCCCAAGCGCCCATCGAAGCAAAAGAAGTCATTGTTATCTGTTTAAATAGGTGAAACTACACTTACTTGCGAACAGGGAGGCACGCCCCCTATTCAGCCGCAAAGATACGCTTTTTTTTGCAATCTCAGAGAAAGCGAGATAAAAAAACAAGAAATTAAGAAAAGAGTCGCCGCAACCCCTCCCCTGCCCGTCCGATAACTCCTGAACGAGACCTCCCCCTCCGACACCCACCACAGGACCGAAATCAAATAGCCCATTCTCCTCGAGAAATCAAGGGTTCTCGGACAGCCCACCCACCCTCGCCCCCCCCTACGTCCAAAATATCCTCCGTTCAGCCCCGTCTCAGTTCCGTCACAGGTCCGTTATTGGTCCGTCACAGGTCCGTTATAGGTCCGTTACAGGTCCGTTATAGG
>DCJB01000090.1:0-2258 GCA_002317325.1 Bacteroidales bacterium UBA1711 | reverse complement strand
AGGTCCGTTACAGGTCCGTTATAGGTCCGTTACAGGTCCGTTACAGGTCCGTCACAGGTCCGTCACAAGTCCGTTATAGGTCCGTTACAGCCCCGTCTCAGCTCCGTCCCAGCCCCGTCTCAGCTCCGTCCCAACCCCGTTTCATGTCAGTCCCATCCCGTCCTACCCCGCTCCAACCTCGCCTCAACCACACCACGAAACACTGACCATCAATTAATTATAAATTATTAATTCTAAATTCTGTATTATTATCCCCCCCGCTTTCAGTGGGGCAAAAAAAGACCGGCGACCAATCCCTTTCGGGCGGCCGCCAGCCTTGAATGAAACACAAATTCTCTTTACAGGGTCTTCAGTCTCTCCGTGAGCAGGGGGACAATTTTGTGGAGGTCGCCCACAATGCCGAGGTCTGCCACGCTGAAGATGGGGGCAAACTTGTCTTTGTTGATGGCGATGATGAAGTCGCTCTCCTCCATGCCCGCGAGGTGCTGGATGGCGCCGCTGATGCCGCAGGCCATATAGAGGTTGGGGCGGACAGTCTTGCCCGTCTGGCCCACCTGGCGGCTCTGCTCCATCACGCCGGCATCCACCATGGCACGGCTGCTGGACACTTCGCCGCCCAGCTGCTTGGCAAGGGCTTCCAGTTTGGCAAAGCCTTCCTTGCTGCCCACGCCGCGGCCGCCGGAGACCAATATCTTGGCCTGGCTGATGTCGGTGACGGTCTTTTCTTCCTTCGCGGTCTTGACAATCTTGACGCGGCTGATTTTCTTCTCGTCAAAACTGACCGCATAGTCAACCACCTCGCCCTTGCGGCTGCTGTCGGCGGGAAGCTTCTGCATCACGCCCGGACGCACGGTGGACATCTGCGGGCGGTTGTCCTTGCAGAGGATGGTGGCCATCAGGTTTCCGCCGAAGGCGGGACGGGTCATACGGAACTCGTGAGCCTCGTCGTCGCTGATTTCAAGCTTGGTGGCATCGGCGGTCAGGCCGGTGACATTGCGGGCCGACACGCGGGGGCCGAGGTCTCGGCCTATCGTGGTGGCGCCAATCAGCAGAATGCTGGGCTTCTGCTCCTTGATAATTTGGGTGATAGCCTCGGTGTAGGGCTCAGTGAGGTAGGTGGCCAGCAGGTCGTGGTCAACCACCAGCACGCGGTCTGCGCCCTGGGCAATGAGGGTCTGCGCCTGAGCCTTGATGTTCTTGCCAAGGAGGATGGCAACCACCTTCTCGTTGTTGGCGTCGGCCAGTTCTCGGGCTTTGCCCAACAGCTCAAGAGCCACATTCTGAATTTTGCCGTCGCGCTGCTCGGCAAATACGTAAACGTCTTTATATTCTGCTAAATTCATAACAATCTGCGAATTTTAAATCCACAATTAAAAATCTCGAGCATTCAACTATGCGTCAATCCACTCCAAATTCTTAACTCCAAATTTTTAATTATATGATGTGTTTTTCTTTCAGTTTGTTGACGATGAGCTCCACAGCCTCTTCTGGCGACACTTCGAATGTCTGGCCGGCGGGCTTCAGCTGCTTGGGGAAGGCCTTGAACACGCTGGTAGGCGATCCGGCCTTGCCGATACGCTCCTCCGGCACGTCAATGCGGTCGGCGCCCCATACCTCCACTTCCTTGTCGTAGGCGGTGACAATGCCGCTCACGGTCATATAGCGGGGCCGCACGGCGCTGGCAAGGGCGGTGACGACGCAGGGAGCCTGCATCTCCAATATCTGGTAGCCGTCCTCCATCTGCTTGCGCACGGTGAAAGTCTTCGTAGCCTCGTCATACTTGAGGTCCTCCATATACGAGACCTGCGGCAGGTCGAGGTGCTCGGCAATCTGCGGACCCACCTGGGCGGTGTCGCCGTCAATGGCCTGACGGCCGGTGATGACGAGGTCGTAGTCCATGGTGCGCAGGGCGCCGGCAATGGCGCTGGATGTGGCGAGGGTGTCTGCGCCGCCCAGCTTGCGGTCGGTCAGCAGGATGGCGCGGTCCACACCCATTGCCAGCGCCTCGCGGAGGATGGCTTCGGCCTGGGGCAGACCCATGGTGATGACGGTGACGTGCGCACCGTACTGGTCTTTCAACTGGAGGGCGAACTCAAGACCGCCCTTATCGTCGGGGTTCATAATGCTGGGAACGCCCTCACGAATCAAAGTGCCGGTGACGGGATTAATCTTCACCTCGGTGGTGTCCGGCACCTGTTTTATGCAAACGACTATTTTCATTCGACTAAAGGTTTTGCTATAGCGCTCTGTTTTTTGGG
>DCJB01000111.1 GCA_002317325.1 Bacteroidales bacterium UBA1711 | reverse complement strand
GAGGAGTTCGGGCGGGACAGGATTGAGGTGTTTTCGAGCAACTATGAGCTGTATGGGGACCTGACGGCGCGGGTGATGTCGATAGTGTCGCGGGAGTCGTCGGAGTTTTTCCGCTATTCGATTGACGAGGCTTTTGTGCGGATGGAGGGGGCGGACGGGGCGGAGCTGAAGGCGTGGGGCGAGGGGCTGCACCGCAGGATACGGCGGCAGGTGGGGCTGCCGGTGAGCATAGGCATTGCCCCGACCAAGACGCTGGCCAAGGTGGCCTCGCACTACGCCAAGCGCTACAGGGGCTACAACCACTGCTGCGTGATAGACGACGAGGAGAAGAGGCGCAAGGCGCTGGCCGCCTACGAGGTGGGCGAGGTGTGGGGCATAGGCCGCCGGTATGGGGCGCGGCTGGAGGCGATGGGCATCGGCACGGCGGGGCGGCTGGCCGACACCAGCCGCGAGGCCATAGCGGCGGCGTTTCGCAACATAGGGGTGCTGCGCACGCACCGCGAGCTGAACGGCGAGGACTGCATAGCCGACGAAGAGCCGGCCAAGAAGCAGAGCATCTGCGTGAGCCGCAGCTTTGCGGGGATGATTGGCGAGGAGGAGGCACTGCTGACGCACGTGGCGAACTTTGCGGCCCGCGGGGCGGACAAGCTGCGCCGGCAGGGGTCGGCGGCGTGGGCGGTGGGGGTGTTCCTCTCGACGAACCCTTTCAGGGAGGACCTGGAGCAGAGCCGCTGCTTCGGCGAGCGGAGGCTGCTCTCCCCCACCTGCTCGAGCATAGACATTGTGAAGGCCGCGAAAGAGTGCGCCGCCGCCCTCTACCGACCGGGGCTGCTATACAAGCGGGCGGGGGTGGTGCTGATGGACATAGGCGACGGCGGCGGGGTGCAGACCAACCTGATAGACTTTGACGCGGAGCGGTTTGAGAAGAAGCGGCGGTTGGACGAGGCGGCCGACCGCATCAACCGCGCCAACGGGGCCGAGACCCTGGTGCTGGGCGCCCAGCAGTATCCCGGCCGCGGGGCGGGGGGCAAGTCGCCCAAGTTTGAGGAGGCGGTGCGGCGGCAGTTTAAGAGCCCCTGCTACACCACCCGCTGGTGCGACATCATGGAGCTGAGATAGCCCCGCCGCCCGCCCTCGGCGGCGCCTCGCGCCGTGCGGGCGCGACTCTTTTTTTTGTCTATTTCAAAAAAAAGTCGTACCTTAGCGGTCAGAAAAAATGAAAGAAAAACGTTGGATATTAAGGGAAGATTATGACAAAGAGGTAGTTGAACGACTTGCAGAAGCGATAGGGGTTGACCAAATTATTGCCACGCTGCTGGTGGAGCGGGGTATTACGACCTTTGAGGAGGCCCGCTGCTTCTTCCGTCCGAGCTTGGACCAACTGCATGATCCTTTCCGCATGAAAGACATGGACCGCGCCATCGCCCGCATAAACGAGGCGGTCCGCCGCCGCGAGCGGATACTGGTTTACGGCGACTATGACGTGGACGGCACCAGCGCGGTGTCGCTGGTTTACTCATACCTGAGTACGTTTCACCGCAACATCGACTTCTACATTCCCGACCGGGACAGCGAGGGCTACGGCATCTCCTTTCAGGGCATAGACTACGCCCACGAGACGGGGGTGAAGCTGGTGATAGCCCTCGACTGCGGCATTAAGGCCATGGAGCAGGTGGCCTACGCCAAGGAGCGGGGCATCGACTTCATCATAGGCGACCACCACCTGCCCGACGGCGAGAATATACCCCAGGCGGCGGCGGTGCTGGACCCCAAGCGGGTGGACTGCCCCTACCCCTTCAAGGAGCTTTCGGGCTGCGGCATCGGGTTCAAGATAGTGGAGGCCCGCGAGGAGCAGCGGATGGGGGTGCGGCTGTGCGACCGCCCCGACCAGCTGGACCCCGCCCGGAGGGAGAAGCGCGACCGTCTGCAGCTGGAGCTGCTGAAGTATCTGGACTTGGTGGCGGTGAGCATTGCGTCCGACATCGTCCCCATCATGGGCGAGAACCGGGTGCTGGCCTCCTTCGGACTGAAGGTCATCAACACCAAGCCCCGTCCCGGCATTGAGGCCATACTCACCTACGGACACATAGCCCGCCGCTCCGAAGAGGAGATTGCCAGCCATCCCGAAGTGAAGGGATACTTCTGCAAGGAACTGAACATAAGCGACCTCGTATTCTTGGTCGGCCCCCGCATCAACGCCGCGGGCCGCATTCGCAGCGCTTTCGACTCGGTGCGGCTGCTGTTGAGCGACAACGCCGAGCAGGCCGATATGCTGGCCATGGAGATTGACAACTACAACACCGAGCGCAAGGACTTGGACAGCGCCGCCACCGAAGAGGCCAAGCGGCGCATAGAGTGCAACCCCGTACTCAAGGGCAAGAAGTGCATCGTCCTCTTTGACGAGACGTGGCACAAAGGGGTGGTGGGCATTGTGGCGTCGCGGTTAGTGGAGGCCTACTACAAGCCCACCGTCATCTTCACCCGCTCCACCGACGACCTCATCACGGGCTCGGCGCGCAGCATCAAAGAGTTCGACGTGCACGCCGCCCTGGAGCAGTGCAGCGACCTGCTCGAGCACTTCGGAGGCCACAAGTGCGCCGCGGGGGTGTCGGTGAGGCCCGAGAACTTCGAGGCATTCAAGCAGCGCTTCGAGGAGGTGGTGGAACAGACGCTGCAGACCGACAGCATGGTGCCCGAAATCGAGATAGACGCCGGCTTGGACTTCGGGCGGCACATCACCCCCAAGTTTCTCCGCATACTCAAGCAATTCAGCCCCTTCGGGCCCGACAACAACCTTCCCGTCTTTGTCTCCCACAGCTTAGTCGATACCGGCTACTCGCGCATAGTGGGCACAAACCACTTGAAGTTCAGCGTCGTCTCTCTCGAGTCGCGGTCGCGACCCTTCCCCGCCATCGGATTCCAGTTGGGCGAGTGCTACCCCCGCATGAAGAAAGGCGACTCGTTCAGAATGTGCTACACCCTCGAAGAGAACTACTGGAACGGGAAGACCGAGATACAGCTGAACGTGAAAGACATACAATTTGAAGACTAACCCTAAGAAGACCAACCCATGGCAGACGACAAAAAGATAATCTTCTCGATGGTGGGGGTGGGCAAGCTCATTCCGCCCAGCCGCCAGATACTGAAAGACATATACCTCTCCTTCTTCTACGGAGCCAAGATAGGCATCATCGGCCTCAACGGGTCGGGCAAATCGTCGCTCCTCAAAATCATCGC
>DCJB01000086.1:942-5321 GCA_002317325.1 Bacteroidales bacterium UBA1711 | reverse complement strand
GTGTTCCAGTTCATCACCCACATAGACTTGGCCTACGCCGCCGCCGATGTGGTGATTTCGCGGGCGGGAGCCATCGCCATTTCCGAACTCTGCATGGTGGGCAAGCCCGCGGTGCTGATTCCCTCATCCAACGTGGCGGAGGACCATCAAACCAAAAACGCCATGGCCTTGGTGAAGAAGGGAGCCGCCCTGATGGTGCGGGACGAAAAGTGCGACACTGAAGGAATAGCGCTGGTCTTAGACCTACTGAGAGACGAGGAACGCAAGTCACGGATGAGCCAAGCCATTCGCCAGCTGGCCGCCCCCAAGGCGACAGAGCGCATCGTGGACCAAATAGACCGGCTGATAGCCACAGGCAGGAAAAGACGATAACAAGAACATAAGCACTTATATACATGAACTACTACTTTCTCGGAATCGGAGGCATTGGCATGAGCGCCATCGCTCGGTTCTTCCACCAGCGGGGCGACACGGTGAGCGGCTACGACAGAACCGAAAGCCCGCTGACGCGTCAGCTTGTGGACGAGGGGATAGCGGTGCATTATGTCGATGACCCTGCACTGATACCCGATGGTGTGGACCTGGTGGTCTATACGCCGGCGATTCCAGCCGACACGGCCGAGTTTCAGCACCTAAGCCAACGGGGGACACCCATGCACAAGCGGTCGGAAGTGCTGGGCGAAGTGACCCGTGGCCGCCGCTGCGTGGCAGTGGCCGGCACCCACGGCAAGACCTCCACATCCACCCTCATTGCCCACGTCCTGAGCAAAACCGAAATGGGGTGCAGCGCCTTCCTCGGCGGCATATCCAAGAACTTCGACTCCAACATGGTGGTGAATGCCGACAGCCAATTTGTGGTGGTGGAGGCCGACGAGTATGACCGCTCGTTCCTACAGCTGCACCCTTACTGCTCGGTGATTACGGCCACCGACCCCGACCACCTCGACATCTACGGCACTCACGAGAATATGCTTGACGCTTTCCGCCAGTACGCCTCGCAGACTGAGGCGGAAGGCATCCTGATTCTCAAACAGGGGCAGCCTCTCTCAACCCTCCTCGAAGATTCGGGCGAACACCATTGCAGTCACGCCCACCACCATGAGGACAAAGCCTTCTCGGGTGCCAAACGGCTCTGCTACACCGCCCGAGGCATGGAGGCCGACTACTACCCCTGGAACGTGCGAAGCTACAGCGGGAACATCTTCTTCGACCTGCGAACACCCAAGGGAGTCATATACGACTTAGAACTCCCCAACACAAGTCTCTACAACGTGGAGAATGCGGTGGCGGCCTCGGCGGTCCTCTTGTCGCTCGGAGTAACGGAGTCGCAGCTGCGCCACGGACTGAAGACCTATCAGGGTGTGCACCGCCGTTTCGACTACCGCATAAAGACCAAAGACTTGGTCTTCATTGACGACTACGCCCACCACCCACAGGAGATTGCCGCCTGCTTGGAGAGCATACGATACCTCTATCCCGACAAGCGGGTGGTCGGCATCTTCCAGCCGCACCTCTACTCCCGCACCCGCGACTTCGCTGACCAGTTTGCCGAGGTTCTTTCCACGCTCGACGAACTTATCATGCTACCCATCTATCCTGCCCGCGAGAAGCCCATCCTCGGGGTCACATCCTCCATGGTACTGCACAAGATTGACAGTATGTCGAAATACCTCTGCACGCCCGACCAGGCCTTGGAACTGGTGCCGGCCCTCTGCCCAGAAGTGGTGGTGACGCTGGGGGCGGGCGACATCGACCGCCTGGTGCCGCGCCTCGAAACCGTGTTGAAAGAACAGCTTTAACAAACCAGCCTAATTATCCCAGCCCCCGGCCGCACAGCCGATGGCTCATCCACAGTTCATCACTCACAATCCGCCAAATGAAAAAGAAGACCAAGATAATCTCCATCGTCGTTCTTGCGGTGCTTGCCCTCCTTGTGGTGGCGGCCAATCGCTGGCGGAGCCATTCGCTGGTGCGGGGGCTGCGTGTCAGTATCGACTACCAGGGATGCGATACCCTGGTAGACGAAACCGACATATCGGACTTGGTCTATGACGCTATGGGCACGTTGGAGTCAATGCGTGTCGAACAGGTTGACCTTGCCCGAGTGGCGGGAGCAACGGCTCGGTCGCCCTACCTCAAAGAGTGCGAGACCAGCGTGTCGATAGCGGGAGCTGTGGTGGTGTATGCGGTGCAGCGCCGCCCGATAGTCCGCCTCTTTGCCGACGAGGGTGAGTACTACCTCGACGACGAGGGCCGCCGTATGCCCGTGAGCAGCCGCGGATCATGCAACGTAGTTGTCGCCAACGGGGCAATCTCGCTCAAGAAAGGGGATGCACTCTCGGTGTGGACGCTGGCAAAGTACCTTGACAGCCACCCCGAAGTCGGGGTACTGTTCGACCAAATATACCGCAAACCGGACGGCTGCCTCTACCTCACTCCCAAACTGGGCCGCCACGTGGTGGAGGTGGGTTCCGCCGAGCGGTTGGACGAGAAGTTCGGACTGCTGACAGCCTTTTACCAGCGCGGAATGCCTCGAGTGGGCTGGGACACCTACAGCCAAGTGAGCGTGAAGTATCGAGACCAAGTGGTGGGCACCCGCCGCAAATAACAACATAATTAGAATAAACTAAACACACAAAGACGATATGGAAAAATATGTAGTAGGACTTGACATCGGCACAACGAAGATTGCCTGTTTCATTGGTGAGCGTGCCGAGAAGGATAAGGTTCGCATTCTGGGCATGGGCAAGACAGAGTCAGTAGGCGTGGAGCGGGGCGTGGTAAGGAATATCCTCAGCGCGGCCGATTCCATCAGCCGTGCGGTGCGCGACGCCTCCGATATGGCGGGCGTGAACGTGACAGAAGTCTATGTCGGCATTGCCGGCCAGCACATCAAGAGCCGCTCCAATCAAGGGAGCATCATGATTCCCGAAGACCACCGCCAGATAGAGCGGTCGGACCTGGAGCGCCTGATAGAAGACCAGTACCGCATCATGCTCGAACCGGGCGAGGACATCATCCACGTCTTCCCGCAGGAGTATTCGGTTGATGGCGACGTGCTGGACGTGGACATCGACCCCGTGGGGGTGGCGGGCAAGTGCCTCCAAGCCAACTTCCACATCGTGACGGGCAACACGGCCAACATCCGCAACATCCGCGACGCGGTGGAGGAAGCAGGTCTGAAGATAAAGGGGATGGTGCTCGAACCAGTGGCCTCGGCCTACGCCGTGCTTGATGCGGGCGACAAGTCGGCCGGCGTTGCTTTGGTTGACATCGGCGGCGGCACCACCGACATTGCCATCTTTCAGGAGGGCATCATCCGCCACACCTCGGTCCTCCCCTTGGCGGGCAATGCCATCACCAACGACATCCGCGAGAACTGCAAAATACTGAAGCACCAAGCCGAGAGCCTCAAGACCAAGTTCGGCTCCTGCATTCCTTCCGGTGTCAGCCAAGACGACATCATCGCCATCCCCGGCATACGCAATCAAGCCCCGCGCGAGATAAGCGTCAAGACGCTGGCAGGAATCATCAAGGCCCGAATGCAGGTGATTCTCGAACAGGTGGCATACGAGATTCAGCTCTCTGGTTACGACCGCCAGCTGATAGCCGGCGTGGTGCTGACGGGCGGAGGCTCCAGCATGAAGAACGTGAAAGAGTTCTCTGAGTTCATCACCGGAATTGACTCCCGCATCGGCACTCCCGACGAACACCTCGACCCACAGGCCAGCATCACCTACGAGGACCTGTCCCACCCCATGTACGCCACGGGCATCGGCTTGGTGATATTCGGTCTCATTGAAGCAGAGCAGAAAGGTGCGAAAGAGGCCAAAGCCGAAGCCGAGACTCCGCAAGCCGAACCCGAATCCCCTGAACCCGCCAGCGCCAAAAAGAAAGTCAAAAAAGACGGCTCTCTAGGCAAGAAGATTGGCGACTATCTCACCAATATTTTCACCGAAGAGGGATTAGACGAATAGCCTGTTCACAACTTGTTGATAAACAATATTAGCACAGAGGCAATACGTCAGAAAAAAAGAGTAACTTTACACTTTAAAAGTTGCCGAGAGACAACTGCATAAAAGCATATATCTTAGTAAAATAATAAGCACAACACCCATGGAAGACAACCTAAATTCGCAGCTTTTTGCATTCGATTCAGCAGGAAATCAGTCCTCCTACATCAAAGTCATCGGCGTGGGCGGCGGCGGAAACAACGCCGTCAACCACATGTACCGCAAAGGAATCCAAGGGGTGGACTTTATCGTCAGCAACACGGATATGAAGGCGCTCAACGGCAGCCCGGTGCCAACCAAGCTGGTGCTCGGCCACGAGGGCCTCGGTGTGGGCGGACGGCCCGAGAAGGCCCGCAAAGCCGCACA
>DCJB01000086.1:0-770 GCA_002317325.1 Bacteroidales bacterium UBA1711 | reverse complement strand
GTAGTGGCGGTGGTCACCACGCCATTCATGTTTGAGGGCAACCGCCGCATTCAGCAGGCCCTCCACGGCGTGGAGGAACTCCGCAAGCACGTGGACTCCATCCTTGTCATCAACAACGAGAAACTCCGCTCCTACGGCAACCTCGGAATGTCCGACGCTTTTGCCATGGCCAACGACGTGCTGCTCACCGCAGTGAAAGGCATTGCCGAAATTATCACACTCAACGCTTACATCAACATCGACTTCCGCGATGTGAACACGGTGATGGAAAAGAGCGGCACCGCCCTCATGGGCATCGGCGAAGGAGAAGGAGAAGGCCGTGCGCTCAAAGCCGTCGAAGAAGCCGCCACCTCCGTGCTGCTCAACGACAACAACATCACCGGGGCAAAGAACGTCCTGCTCTACTTCTCCTACAGTCCCGAACACGAAATCACGATGGACGAAATGGGCGAGGTCACGGACTATATCACTAACTGCACCGGCGGTTTGGACACCAACGTGATTTGGGGTACCGGCACCGACGACACCCTTGGCGACAAGGTGAAGATTACGCTCATTGCCACTGGCTTTGAGCAAAGCGAAGCCTCCGAAGGCCGCACCATATTGCTTGAGTCGGAGAAGCCGTCCGCCAACCCTACCGCCAAACCAAGCCCACTCACCGAGCCAACCATAGTGCACCGCAGTGAGCCGGCGCCCGCCGTACAGCCCGCCGCCCCCGTCTCAGCCGCTCCAGCACCCGCAACGGCGGTTGAGACCGCTCCCGTCCCCGA
>DCJB01000068.1 GCA_002317325.1 Bacteroidales bacterium UBA1711 | reverse complement strand
CCTCACCCCCGCCTCATCCCCGCCCCGTTCCCCCCCCGTGACCCATCAACTCTAAACTATAAATTCTAAACTCTAAATTCCCTCCCCCCATCAACTCTAAACTCTACAATCTACAATCTAAATTCCAAATCCTCTCCCCATCGCTATCTTAGGACTTTTTAAGGTTAAATAACGGGAAGACTTCTCACTGCGTTCCTTTTTTTTCGTATCTTTGCAGAACAATAGAAATCGGAAAACAGATGATACGATTTGGTAAGTTACTAATTTCTAAGTTGATAGGGGGGGGCGGTACTTCTCTCCTATCCGCTGGTTTCTGTGTGTTTTCGGTTTTTCCGACCCTGCAACAGAGCCCAATGGGGGCTGTGTTGCGGGCTTTTTCGAGTCCAATAGCAGAGTTTTGGTGTCCACTGGTAGAGCATACTGATGGACGCTTTTGTTAACAATTTATTTATTTCGACATGAAAAAAGGATATGTAAAGCCTGAGATTAAGGTTCTCGTGCTGCGAGATGTAAACGCAAAGTTCTTTACGGCCAGCGGCGGTCCATCGAATATTCCTGTCAGACCATCTGGTGGAGTAGGGGTTGTGCGAGATCCAAACCAGAATGAGCAATATATTGTGAGGGATTTCAGTGGTGACAATGGGTGGTTCAATTAACTTAAAATTGAGAGAGAAAAATGAAAAAGACTTCTGCTGTTATTAGCGTTATTGCGGTGTTGGCGCTCGCTGCCGGATGCAAGAAGGAGAATGGTCTCATTGAGTTGCCTGTCACCATCGAGAACTACGCCTCCGGCTCTAAGGTCTATATTGACGCCATTAACTTTTCTTGCTGGAACGATGGGGACAAAGTGCAGGTCAATGGTGAAGAGGCCACAGTTCACACCAGCATCCAGACGAGTGCGACAATCACCGTTGAAACGGGAGTCACCTCCCCCTATTACGCAATCTTTCCCGCCTCCTGTGTGACAGGCTATTCGGCTGGCAACTATTCGGTCGCACTGCCCGCCACACAACTCTATCGAGAAGATGGCAGCGGCAACCAGCTTATCGACGGAGTGATGGCCGCATACGGCACCGACGGACTGTCGTTCAAGAATCTCACCGCCTTGGTGAAGGTGACATTCACGAACTCCACCCAAAGCTCCCTCACCGTCGGAACCATTACGCTTTCCACCACCGCCGCCGGCCAACACCTGTCGGGTGTGGGCACCGTTGCCATAACGTCGTCCGGTTCGCATTCTTTGACGATGACGGGCGGGAAAAATACCGTCTCCCTCAGGCGAATTGGCGAAGATGTGGGCGCAGGCGCCAGTTTCACCTGCTATGTCGTCGTTCCCGCAATAAGCAATATACCCCTCAAGGTCGAGGTCTTGACCGATAAAGGTGTCTATTCCATGTCCACTACCCGGGGAGCAACGCTCCGTGCCAATGACGTGGGACCATTGCCTATGAATACCGCTTGCGCGCTGGACCCCACCCGTGGCTGCACCTCCGGGCACGAATGGGTGAAGTTGTCGGCAAATGGTCCCAAGTGGGCCGTCTGCAATGTGGGCGCTGTTGAAGAAACAGACTGCGGCGACTATTTTGCCTGGGGCGAGACGGAAACGTATTACGAGGGTGTCGTCACCGATAGTCCATCTTCGTGGAAGCCGGGCAAAGATCAAGGTTACATTTCGGATTCATATCGGTTTTATGACATTTCTTCCTACCCAGATCCTTTCACTAGGTATAACGATGGAGATGATAAAACCGTTCTTGAATTGTCCGATGATGCCGCCCGGGTCAACTGGAACAGAAACTGGCGTATCCCGACCGCAGATGAATGGCAAGAACTCATTGATACTTGCACGTGGTCTCCGGCAACCGTCAACGGCGTTGCGGGATACTCTGTCACCTCACAAGTTTACAACAACAATTCTATCTTCATCCCTGCGGTAGGCTGGTTCGAAGGCACTCGTCGCAACTATGCGTCTTCGAGCGTGGAAAGCAGCTTCAGGTACTGGTCAGCCACGCTTAATGAAGACGATAAATGGACAGCACGATGCTTGACAGATAATTCTAACGGTGTGTTGATGGATGCTTATGAGCGTCGTATGGGTTTGCCCATCCGGCCTGTTTTTGATTAGATTTCAGAATTAGTACACCTCCGCTCCCCCGAATAGGGGTTGCTCATTGAGGCGTGTGTCTCACCACGATGAGCGGGGCGTCCCTGTAGGGACGCCCCGCTCATCTTTCATGATCGAACGAGTAGTCATTCGATGGCCGGCATTCGCAGTGCTGTTGGATTCGGACGGAGCATTCGCCTCTTGTCCCGTCAACGGGGTGGGAGAGGTGTTTGCCTTCTTTTCACCCGAGTTCGCCCTCACCCCAGCACCCCCCTCTGCCCCGAGAACTATAAATTGTAAACTGTAAATTGCAAACTGTAAACTATTTTCAGTCCAATTTCAGCACGGCGAGGAAGGCGCTCTGCGGCACCTCCACGCTCCCCACTTGGCGCATACGCTTCTTGCCCTCCTTCTGTTTCTCGAGGAGCTTGCGCTTGCGGGTGATGTCGCCACCGTAGCACTTGGCCGTCACGTCCTTGCGCACCTGGCGCACCGTCTCGCGGGCGATAATCTTGCTCCCGATGGCGGCCTGTATGGCCACATCGAACTGCTGGCGGGGGATGAGCTCCTTCAACTTCTCGCACATCCGGCGGCCGATGGGGTAGGCGTTATCCACATGGGTGAGCGTGCTCAGGGCATCCACTGGGTCGCCGTTGAGCAGTATCTCCAGCTTCACCAGCTTCGACGGCTGGAACCCGTTCAGGTAGTAGTCGAATGAGGCGTACCCCTTCGATATGCTCTTGAGCTTGTCGTAGAAGTCGAACACCACCTCGCCCAAAGGCAGGTCGAAGGTAATCTCTATGCGGTCGGTGGTCAGGTAGGTCTGGTTCTTCAATATGCCCCGCTTGTCCATGCACAGCTTGATGACGGGCCCTATGAAGTCGGCCTTGGTGATAATCTGTGCATGGATATACGGCTCATACACCTCGGCAATGTTGTTGGGCTCGGGCATACCCGAGGGGTTGTACACGTCCTTCTCCTCGCCGTTGGTCAGCCGCACCTTGTACTGCACGTTGGGCACCGTGGTGATTACGTCCATATTGAACTCCCGTTCCAGCCGTTCCTGCACTATCTCCATGTGCAGCAGCCCCAAAAATCCGCACCGGAAGCCGAAGCCCAAGGCCAGCGAGCTCTCGGGCTCGAAGGTGAGCGACGCGTCGTTCAGCTGCAGCTTCTCAATGCTCGCGCGCAGCTCCTCGTAGTCGTCCGAATCAACGGGATATACGCCGGCAAAAACCATGGGCTTCACCGACTCGAAGCCCGCGATGGCCTTCTCGCACGGCCGCTGCACGTGCGTCACCGTGTCGCCCACACGCACCTCCGTCGAGGTCTTTATCCCGCTGATGATATACCCCACGTCGCCGGCCCGCAGCTCTTTGCGGGGCTCCATATTCAGGCGCAGCACCCCTATCTCGTCGGCGTGGTACTCCTTCTCCGTGCTCACAAACTTCACCCAGTCGTTGGTCTTGATGGCTCCGTTCATGATACGGAAATAGCTGATGATGCCCCGGAAAGGGTTGAACACCGAGTCGAACACCAGCGCCTGTAGCGGCGCCTCGGGGTCCCCCTCGGGGGCGGGTATGCGGCCCACGATGGCCTCCAGTATCTCGGGCACCCCCGCGCCCGTCTTGGCGCTGCACGACAGAATGTCCTCCCGCGGGCAGCCGAGCAGGTCAACAATCTCGTCCGCCACCTCGTCGGGCATGGCGCTGTCCAAGTCTATCTTGTTCATCACGGGGATGATTTCCAAGTCGTTCTCCAAAGCCAGATACAGGTTGGAGATAGTCTGTGCCTGAATGCCCTGTGTGGCGTCCACCACCAGCAGGGCGCCCTCGCAGGCGGCTATCGAGCGGCTCACCTCATAGCTGAAATCCACATGGCCCGGCGTGTCGATGAGGTTGAGGACATAGTCCTTGTAGTTCATCTGTATCGCGTGGCTCTTGATGGTGATGCCCCGCTCCTTCTCCAAGTCCATATCGTCCAGCACCTGGTCCTGCATCTCCCGTTGCGACACGGTGTTAGTATATTCCAGCAAACGGTCGGCCAAGGTGCTTTTCCCGTGGTCGATATGGGCGATGATGCAGAAATTGCGTATGTTCTTCATTCGGTTCGTCAAATAGTTGGCACAGTGTGTCTATGATAATTCCTGACGGCAAAGAGACAGCGCGGGTCGGGGCTGCCCCCCGGCTTCCGCTGCCCCGCCTTTGCAGCCAGTGATGAGTAACGCCCTACTGGAATACTTATTGCGTGCCTCCAAAACTTTTTCGCCGACAGTGCGTGCTTCCGCCCCGCCGCCCCGCGTTCTCTCGGTCAATCAGCCAAAGGCCGCCCCCGTCGCTCCGGCTGCCGCCTGTTGTCGAAAGAGCAGACGCAATTCCTTCACGTCTGCCTCGTATTGTGTTGTGTTCAGATACGTCAAGGTTTGCTTTAGCGCAACTATCTCTGCATGGTCTTTGATGGCGGCAAACAGGTGCTTGAAGCGTGAGTCGGTGTTGGATGTTACCGATTTCGACAATTTGGTGAAGCCCTTCAAGTCGGACGGAATCCCAAAGGCGTTGGTGTCAACATCCTGAGTTATGGCACAGTCCAATACAAAGCGGTCAACGGCTGGCTGTATCGTTATCAGGTATTGCGGACGTGTCTTGTGCTTCATCAGCGTCAGGTGGGCAGTCTTGGCAATCTCGTCGCATTCGCGAATGTAGCCCAACTCCACTTTGTCCTTGTCGATAATGCCGACAGCAAACCCTTCTGCGAAAGTTGAGTTAAGTGCGCCAACCACCTTGGAGCAACAGTGTTGATGGTTGACGGCAGCGTCTAACAGATACTCTATGAGGTTGGTATCTACAAAGCACTCGGGAAGCAGGTTGAAGATTTTCCTCATACGTACATCTCGAAGTTGAAGAACATATCCACCCCATTGTCGTACACCTCGTGTACCTCTTCTTCGCTAAGCTGGCGGACAGTAAAGGCTCTGCAATCTTTTGCCACCCGATGAGTGAACATTACCGAGAGTCCCTTGGGCGCCATTTTGATAAACTGATTTAGCACGTATGGGCTGTGGGTTGCCACAAACAGCATATCGTTATGGCTGGCTATCTTGTCCAAAATCCAATTCACAAACTGGCATTGTGTGGTAGGGAAGAGATTGTCCTCGGGCTCCTCCAAGAATATTTCACTGTGGTCAACGTTTACGTATCGTCGATAGGTGCTTTGGAATCTCTTGGCGTGCTTGTCTTCGGAGAAAGCGTAGTCAATGCCCTCAACGGTCACATATTGCACCTCGTTGCCTTGTGTGGCATTCTTTTTGTACAAATTTGCGTATATTGTTGAAAGCAGGTTCTTTCGCTCGTCACGCTGTTCGTATGATATTTTGGCGCCATCCTCCTCGTATTGCCTTTGTGTAAGGTAGTCAAGATGAACATACATGGGTAGGAGCGATTGGATGCCGCTGGAACTTTCTCTCAACTTTAGCGGGATTCCGTTCTCCAATCGGACGTTGTCTGAATTGGACTGGCTGTCGTATGAATAGGACAGCCCCAAGCCTAAGAAGTCATCCTCATGCTTCACGAACTTGCGCGCCTTGTCCCAGTCGGACATGAACTCAATCATATTTCCATCCATCGAGAGCGAGCTCCATTGCGGTATTGCAGCAACAAGGTTTCTGTCGGCGGGGACATAGCTCACTTTCGCCTTTCGGTAGTTCCAGTGGCCGCTGTTCCATTTCATTGCAAAACTTTTGCTGGAATGGTTGTATGAGAAGTGCAGGTGATTTGTCTCGTACTCTATGTAGGTATCGGGCTGAACATAGCCGGCCATCTGGTAGTAGTCGGTCATTCTATCGATAAAGGCGGAGCCGGTTCCGAATCCATTGATTCTTTGAGACAATTCGATGCGTTTCTCCACCCACGCGCAGTAGCACGCAGTCTTCAGTATGCAGCTCTTTCCTGAACTCTGCATTCCAATTAGCACGTTGACCTGTCCCAGCAGAAGGTCAGCAGATACTATCGGGCCAAAATTTCTTATCACAAGGTGTCTCATATTCTCACATTATGCCTGATTCCCGTATTCCCAGTTTGTTATTTGGTCTCTGCACACGAAAAATGCAGGACATTATTCTTCAAAAGAGGGCTGAGTGAGGTGCGTAATTTCCAATGGGTTAGTGTGTTTGCAAGTGGGTGTATGCAAAGGTGTCTCTTCCTCAGCCGTGTGCAAAGGTACTGTTTTTTTTGGAATCGGGGGGAGTTTTTTTGCTGCGGCCCCGATTTCTTCGGAATGGTGCCTTGGGGCGGCTCTGCGGCGCCTTCCCCGGGCAAGTTTTTTCACTTTTTTTTCATTAATCTATTATTTTTTTCGTATCTTTGCAGCGTAAATTATGGAACACATTTTCGTCATAAATCCCTACGCCGGCAAGCACGACTCAACTGAGGAGGTCACACAAAAGGTTAGAGACTACGCAGTTGGGCATCCCGGCTTCAGCCACTCCATCTATGTGACCAAAGCCCCTGGCGACGCAACTGTATTTGTGAAAAAATGGATTTCGGACCACCCCGACACCCATGTTCGCTTCTATTCCTGCGGCGGCGACGGCACCCTGAACGAAGTGGTCACAGGCATCATCGACGGCGCCGGCGACCCGCAGAAGGTCCAAGTCACCGTCCACGCCAACGGCAGCGGCAACGACTACATCAAGTATTACGCCACCCACGCCGACTTCAACGATGTGGCCCTCCTCGTCGATGGCGCGCCCCACCCCGTGGACGTGATGAAGGTGAACGACCGCTACAGCATCAACGTCATCGACATCGGCTTCGACGCCACCGTCTGCAAAACCGGCAACGACGTGAAGCACAAGCCCCTCATCGGCGGTCGCAACTCCTACACCACCGGCATCGTCAAGGGCCTCTTCACCGCCCGCACCAACTATGTGCGCATGAGCGTCGACGGACAGCCCTTCTTCGACGGCTATATGCTCCTCACCACCCTCAGCAACGGGCGCTTCCATGGCGGCCGCTTCATGTGCGCCCCCCGCTCCAAAAACGACGACGGCCTGGTGGAAGTCACCCTCCTCAAACCCATGTCGCTGGTCCGTTTCGCGCAGCTCCTTGGCGACTACACCGATGGCACCTTCCTCGACGACCGCAAGGCCCGCCAACACATCCAGTACCGCCAGGGCTCCACGGTCGAGGTGGCCAGCAACGAGGCCTTCTGGCTCGTCATCGACGGCGAGATGCTCCACAGCAAGCACTACCGTGTCCAAAACCTCCGTCACGCCGTCACTTTCGTCGCCCCCAAGGCCCGTTAGCCCGCCCCGCCGGCCCCCCGCCGGCCTGCCTTTCTGCCCCCTTGCTGCCTCGAGGGCGCAATAATTGCGCCGCCCCGGCGTTGTAGGTCTGTGTTATGAAGATGAAGAAACTCCTCCTGTTGGCCGCCCTGCTGGCGGTCGCCGCCGCCGCCTCGGCGCAATACACGGTCGATAACCGCCGCGCGGTGGCCGAATTTGAAAAGGGCGTCCAGCTCCTCGGCGCCGACCCCGACCGGGCCTTTGCCCACTTCCGCAAAGCCTTGAAGGCCGAACCCGCTTTTGCCGAGGTGCGCCTGACCATGGCGGACTGGTATCTCGACCACGACAGCCTCGACCAGGCGCGCACCCACTATTCGGCCTACCTGCGCCAGCACTCCGGCTCCGGCGCCCGCTGGGCCGCCGCCGCCCGGCGGGGTCTCCAGACGGCCGAGTTCCGCCTCAACGCCATGGCACACCCCGTCCCCTTCAGCCCCCAAAACCTCGGCCCCGCCGTCAACAGCGCCGACGACGAGTATATGCCCACCCTCTCGGCCGACGGCCGCACCCTGCTCTTCACCCGCCGCTTCCCCCGCACCCCCAAAAGCCGCACCAACTCGGCCGAGGAGGAGGACTTCTATTTCTGCCGCCTCGGCGACGACGGCTGGGAACCCGCCCAACGCATGGAGGAACCCGTGAACAGCTTCGACAACGAGGGCTCGGGCTGTCTCTCCCAGGACGGGCGTATGCTCTTCTTCACCGCCTGCGGCCGCGACGACGGCGCGGGCCGGTGCGACATCTACGTCTGCTACCGCCGCGGCAGCGGCTGGAGCCGCCCCCGCAACCTCGGCCCTGCCGTCAACACGGGCAGCTGGGAGTCACAGCCCTGCCTCTCCATCGACGGCCGCACTCTCTATTTCGTCAGCGACCGCCGCGGGGGCTACGGCGGCATGGACCTCTGGCAGAGCACCCTCGTCGAAGGCCGCTGGCAGCCGGCCGTCAACCTCGGCCCCGCCGTCAACACCGCCGGCGACGAGCGCTGCCCCTTCATCTCTTTCGACAACCAGACACTCTTCTTCTCCTCCAACGGCCACATCGGCATGGGCGACATGGACATTTTCTTCTCCCGCCGCGTGGGCGACTCCGCCTGGTCCGAACCCCAAAACCTCGGCTACCCCATCAACACCTCGGGCGACGAGGGGTCCCTCCTCGTCAGCCCCGACGGCCGCACCGCCTATTTCTCCACCGACCGCCTCGGCGGCATGGGGCGCCTCGACCTCTACTCTTTCGCCCTGCCCGAATCCGCCCGGCCCCAACCCGTGGCCTACCGCGAGGAGATTATCGACCTCGCCCCCGAAATGCCGGTGGGCGAGAGCGTGACGCTCAACAACGTCTTCTTCCAGACCGGCAAGTACGCCCTCCTCGACATTTCGGTGGTCGAACTCGACAAGGTGGTCGAAATGCTCTCCGCCCACCCCTCGATGCGTATCGAACTCGAGGGCCACACCGACAATGTGGGCCGCGACGACATGAACCAGCGGCTCTCCGAACAGCGCGCCAAGGCGGTCTATGACTATCTCGTGGGCCGCGGCATCGAACCCGCCCGGCTCGCCTACCGCGGCTACGGCCCCACCCGCCCCGTGGGCGACAACGCCACCGCCGAGGGCCGCCGCCTCAACCGCCGCACCGCCTTCACCATCATTGAGAAATAGCCCCGCCAATCCAATCCCTTTTCTATCCATGAAGAAGAAAGCAGTCATCCTCACCGGCGCCGGCATCAGCGCCGAAAGCGGCATCAGCACCTTCCGCGACAGCGACGGCTTGTGGGAACGCTACCGCGTCGAGGACGTGGCCACCCCCGAGGCCTTCGCGCGCAACCCCCAAATGGTGCTGGACTTCTACAACCAGCGCCGCCGCCAGCTCTTCCAAGCGCGCCCCAACGAGGGCCACCGCCAGCTGGTGCGCCTCGAAGAAAAATACGACGTGCGCGTCATCACCCAAAACATCGACAACCTCCACGAGCAGGCCGGCTCTTCCGTCGTGCTGCACCTCCACGGCCTCCTCACCCAGGCCCGCAGCTCCGTGGACGAAAGCCTGATCGTGGACATCGGCAGCCGCGATATCCGCCTCGGCGACCGAGCCCCCGACGGCGCCCAGCTCCGCCCCCACATCGTGTGGTTCGGCGAGGCAGTGCCCAACATAGAACCCGCCGTGCGCCTCTGCGCCGAAGCCGATGTCTTTGTGGTCATCGGCACCTCCATGAACGTCTATCCCGCCGCCGGCCTCATCCACTATGTGCCGTCCGCCGCCCGCTGCTACCTCATCGACCCCAAGGCGGTGCCTGTGTCGCGCCCCGTCACGGTGGTCTGCCAGAAGGCCGGCACCGGAGTGAAGGTGGTCGTCGATGAACTCCTCAGCCTCGCCTGACGCACCGCCGCCGCCCCCTCATCGCCCCGCCCCGCCTCCTCCCCCCGTCGCTTCCCGCCCCCGCCCGAAAAAAAAAACTCTCCCGATTGGCGGAAAATGCGTATCTTTGCACCCGTCGCCCCCCGCTGCTTCAGTGCCTCAACTGGCTGAAAGATGGGCTGCTTCGGCGGTCGGAGGTCGAAAGCCGACGGGCTGTGCCGCCCCCGTTTTGTCCGCAACGTCTATTGCAATAGCATTCACATAACAAACAACAAACTCCATATTATGAAAAAAGCATTATCCATTGTCCTGCTCCTCTGCGGTCTTGCAGCGGCGCAGGCCCAGAACCCGGTGTCCATCACCCTCGGCGGCGCCACCTACCAGGCCGGCGACACCATCACCATCCAGGTGAACAAGAACGCATTCTCCACCCTCGACATCATCGGAATTGCCGCCGTCGCGGTCATCGAGGACGCGGAAATTATCCTCACCCCCATCCAGGAGAACGGCTTCCGCGTGAGCGGCCTCTGCACCACCCGCTGCGTCGAAGGCCTCGTCAGCGCCCCCTTCGACATCCCCGCCCTCCCCGACTATTTCGACGGCCTCAGCTTCGACCTGTCGTGGGAAGCCACGGCCGACAACAGCTCCTCATGTTCCTACACGATGGAGGTCGCCGAGCAGCCCTTCGTGGTCCGCTTCGTGGTCCGCAGCAGCACGGGCATCGACTCGTCCCTGCCCGCCGCAAGCCTGTCCGCCTATCCCAACCCCGCCGCCGGCGCCGCTACCATCAGCTACAGCGTGGACCGGCCCTCCGTTCTCGTGGTGGTTGACGCCCTCGGCCGCACCGTCCGCCGGGCATCCGTCAACGGCAACGGCTCCCTCCGTATCGAAGGCCTTTCGGCTGGTTTATACGCCTTTGGCATATCCACCGACGGCTCCCGCCCCCTCATGCAGAAACTGGTGGTCGAGTAGCCCCCGGCCCCTCTTGGCTCAATGGCGCCGCCCCGTCGGGGCGGCGCCATTTTTGTATTAAATTATGGCAGATTGATTCTTAATCGTTTACTCCCTTCCCATCAAATATGTTAATAACTCGCCCCCTCACGATAGAAAACAATTGTGTAATTTAGCATTCTCAAACCGGAGGGCGTTGTCTCCCTTTCCTGTTGAATTAGTTGAACTTAATAAAGAAACCCGTTATGCAGGCCGATATGTTTTTGGACTTTGGTGATGACACTCAACACGTTAAACCCAAGACATACACACCCTTTTCGTCTAAAGAGATTATGGAGTCGTCCGTCAAGTACTTCGGCGGCGACGAACTGCCCGCCAATGTGTGGATGAACAAGTATGCCCTCCGCGACGACGAGAAAGTCTATGAGCTCAACCCCGACATGATGCACCGCCGCATTGCGGGCGAGTTCGCCCGCATCGAGCAGAACTACCCCAACCCGATGTCCGAAGAGACCATCTACGGCCTCCTCAAGGACTTCCGCTTCATCATCCCACAGGGCAGCCCCATGTCGGGCATCGGCAACGACTTCCAGGTGGTCTCGCTCTCCAACTGCTTCGTCATCGGCAACAGCGGCAGCAGCGACTCCTACGGCGGCATTATGAAGATCGACCAGGAACAGGTCCAGCTGATGAAGCGCCGCGGCGGCGTGGGCCACGACCTCACACACATCCGCCCCGCCGGCAGCCCCGTGAAGAACAGCGCCCTCTCCTCCACGGGCATCGTCCCCTTCATGGAACGCTACAGCAACACCACCCGCGAGGTGGCGCAGGGCGGCCGCCGCGGCGCCCTCATGCTCTCCATCAGCATCAAGCACCCCAACGCCGAGCAGTTTATCGACGCCAAACTCGAGCAGGGCAAGATTACGGGCGCCAATATCTCCGTCAAGATTACCGACGAGTTTATGCAGTGCGTCCGCGACGGCAAACCCTTCGTCCAGCAGTACCCCGTCGATTCCGACAACCCGCTCGTCCGCCAGGAGGTCGATGCCCGCGCCCTTTGGAACAAGATTATCCACAACGCCTGGGCCTCGGCCGAGCCGGGCGTCCTCTTCTGGGACACCATCCTCCGCGAAAGCGTCCCCGACTGCTACGCCGACTTCGGCTACCGCACCGTCAGCACCAACCCCTGCGGCGAAATCCCGCTCTGCCCCTACGACAGCTGCCGCCTCATCGCCATCAACCTCTACAGCTATGTGGACAACCCCTTCACCTCCAAGGCCGAGTTCAACTTCAACCTCTTCTCCCTGCACGTCCAGCAGGGCCAGCGGCTGATGGACGACCTCATCGACCTCGAGTTGGAAAAAGTCAACCGCATCCTCGCCAAGATTGAGTCCGACCCCGAAAGCGACGACATCAAGTCGGTCGAGAAAAGCCTGTGGCTCAACATCAAGATGAAGTGCCTCGAAGGCCGACGCACCGGCTTCGGCATCACCGCCGAAGGCGATATGCTCGCCGCTCTCGGCCTCCGCTACGGCTCCGAAGAGGCCACGGCCTTCGCCGTCGAGGTCCAGCGCACACTCGCCTGCTCCGCCTACCGCTCCAGCGTCGTCATGGCCCAGGAACGCGGCAGCTTCCCGCTCTACGACACCGCACGCGAGAAGGACAACCCCTTCGTCCGTCGCCTCGCTCAGGCCGACCCCCAACTCTATGCCGATATGAAGGCCTTCGGCCGCCGCAACATCGCCCTCCTCACCATCGCACCCACCGGCACCGTGAGCATCTGCACCCAGACCACCTCCGGCATCGAACCCGTCTTCCTCGTCTCCTACAAACGACGCAAGAAGATAAACCCCAACGACAAGGACTCCTCCGCCCACAAGATTATCAAAGACGAGAACGGCGACTATTTTGAGGAATACAACGTCCTCCACCCCAAGTTCATCGTCTGGCTCAAGGTGTCCAAGGGCTTCTCCGACGCCCAAATCGAAAAACTCGAAGACAAGGAACTTGACGCCCTCATCAAGGAGTCTCCCTACTACAAGGCCACCTCGGCCGACATCGACTGGGTGAGCAAGGTCAAAATGCAGGGCGCCATTCAGAAGTGGGTGGACCACAGCATCAGCGTCACCGTCAACATCCCCAAGGAAACACCTGAAGAAATTGTAAGCACCATCTATCAGACCGCCTGGGAGTCCGGCTGCAAGGGCTGCACCATCTATCGCGAGGGGTCCCGCACCGCCGTCCTCATCTCAAAGAAGGAAGCCGGCAAGTGCGCCGACAACCACTTCATCGAAAACAAGGCCCCCAAACGCCCCAAAAAACTCGAGGCCGAGGTGGTGCGCTTCAAAAACGAACGCGAGGACTGGATTGCCGTTGTGGGTATGTATGAGGGCCGCCCCTACGAGATTTTCACCGGCAAGGCCGAGAATTTCTACCTGCCAAAGTATGTGGACAAAGGCATCGTCATCCGCGTCAAAGACCCCGACCAGGAACACGCCCGCTACGACTTTCAGTACACCGACCAGGACGGCTACCACGTCACCATGGAGGGCCTCTCCCGTATGTTCAAGAAGGAGTATTGGAACTACGCCAAGCTCATCAGCGGCATCCTCCGCTACGGTATGCCTATCCCCAACGTCGTCAACCTCATCGGCAAGCTCAATTTCGACGTCGATAGCATCACCACGTGGAGCAACGGCGTCGCCCGCGCGCTGAAACGCTATATCAAGGACGGCACCGAAACGGGCGAACTCTGCCCCGACTGCGGAGCCAAGCTCACCTACTCCGGCGGCTGCAAGAGCTGCCCCACCTGCGGCTGGTCTAAGTGCGAATAGCGCGCCGCCCGCCGCCTGTTTTTGGCACCTATCTTATTTGACATCAGTATAGGCTCCCGCAAGGGAGCCTTCTGATTTTCCCACGTCGCCCCAAAACACCCCAAAAAACCAAAAAACGGCTGCCCGCAAGCCCAAAATCAGCCCGCCGCCGATAGTGCCGAGGGAAAAATATTGCTTTGCTATGGTCTCATTGCCAATGGACTATATCCTGTGCGATAAATTATTTCATTTTTTTCTTTGCTGAATGGGAAAAAAGTCGTACTTTTGCACCCGCTTTCAAGGAAAAAGAGAGTTCTTTAACAAGAAAGCGTTGGTGAATAGATTTGTACGGTTCGGTAGTTCAGCTTGGTTAGAATACATGCCTGTCACGCATGGGGTCGCGAGTTCGAGTCTCGTCCGAACCGCCAAGCAAAAGAAGCTCTCCTCGGAGGGCTTTTTTTGTATCCTTTTTCGTGCTGCGCGCCGAGAGCCTATGGCGCGCGACGAAGCCGGGGCTGACCGGTTTTGACAGCAAGGAGGGGGATTTGTAAGCATGCAGGCTCACGCATCAGCAGCCTTAACAACCGATGCAGAAAGATAATTGGCGAGAATAACTACGCTCTTGCTGCCTAACCGAAGCACAGTAGGTTCGGCTTAATCCCCGCAACAGTTGCGGGGACAAGACATCTCCCACCGACCTCGCCCGTCGGTCGGTGACAAGGAGGTGCTCATGAGAACGGGATAGTCGGTGGTCCGCCTCGCGCCTCCGGCAAATCTTTAGAGGCTACGGTCTGCCTTGGGTGTTCGTGTCCGGAGCCGTCCCGACAATCAACCACGAGATAAGCATGTAGAAAGCACGTCTGTCACTTGTTTGGACGAGGGTTCGACTCCCTCCAGCTCCACAGATGTTTGTTGCAGCCCCCTCCGGCCCCGTCCGAAAGGGGGCTTTTCTATTTATATACACCTATTTGCAGATGTCGCCCGTACTGCCTGCAGGCACCGGCCGTCAGAGCACAAAGTCAAGGTAGTTGGCGGGGGTGACAACGGTCTGCTGCGCCACGGGGTAGGCGTTCAGGAAGGTCTTCGGGAAGGAAGCCTTCTTCGACGGATTCCACTTCATTTCGTATATGCGCATCTGACCGTCTTGCTCCTCCACAAAATCAATCTCCTGCTGCTGGGTGGTGCGCCAAAAATAGCAGTTGCACAGATGACGCGCATAGTGGTTGCGCTTCATCCGCTCGGTGATGAAGTAATTCTCCCACAGCGCCCCCATGTCGTTCCGCAGCTTGGCGGGGGCGAACTGCTGGATGATGGCGTTGCGTATGCCGTTGTCGTAGAAGTATATCTTCCGGCTCTTCTTCAGCTCGGTCCGCAGATTGCGGCTCAGCCCCCCGAGTGTGTAGATGACATAGCACTTTTGCAGCAGGTCAATGTAGCGCTCGATGGTCTTGCTGTCTATCTCGAGTGTATGCGACAGCTCGTTGGACGACACCTCGCTCCCCACCTGAAACGCCAAGGCCTGTAGCAGCCTCTCTAATACTGCCGGCTTGCGTATGTCGCCCATGCTGAGAATATCTTTGTATAGATAGCTCTGCGACAGCTCGGTCAGGTATTCGCGCGCCTGTTCGGGATGGCTGACTATATCGGGATAATTGCCGTATATCAGCCGAGTCTCCAATGTCTTGCTCGTCTCCGGCAGTCCGTATCCCTCTATCAATTCGGCCGTGGATATGGGGTAGAGGGTGTATTCCATCTTCCGGCCCGTCAGGGGCTCGTTCAGTCGGTTGTGCAGCTCGAATGCCGACGAACCTGTGGCGATTACCTGCACTCTCTCGAAGTTATCCACAATCAGTTTCAGCGTCAGCCCGATGTTATCGACTTTCTGGGCCTCGTCAATGACAACTATCCGATGGCTGCCAATCAGCAGTTTCAGTTTGGACGTGTTGGTCGAGGTGAGCAGCGTT
>DCJB01000127.1:6295-7561 GCA_002317325.1 Bacteroidales bacterium UBA1711 | reverse complement strand
AGCGTCGTTGGGCTGTGTCAACAGATCTTTCAGACTGGTTTTTTCCGACGCATATATTCGGACGAGGGTGGCAACTTCAGTTATCGCATAGGGCTTTTCGGTTCGGTTTTTTTCACAATTCACTATTCACTATTCACGAACCACATTACGGGTGGCGGAGGAGTGGCCGGCGGTGTGGCCGGTGGAGAAGGCGATTTGGAGGTTGAAGCCGCCGGTGTCGGCATCGAGGTCGAGGACTTCGCCGGCGAAGTAGAGGCCGGGCACGAGTTTGGACTCCATAGTCTTGGGGTTGACTTCGTTGAGCGACACGCCGCCTTGGGTGACGATGGCGGCGCTGTAGTCGCCCGTGCCGCAGAGGGTGAACTCCACATTTTTGAGGAAGGCGAGGAGTCGGCGGCGCTCGGCGCCGTTGATTTGGTTCAGCCGCTTGTAGTACTCGATATGCAGACGGGTGAGGGCCAGCGGCACCAGCTCGGCGGGAAGCCACAGCCGCAGGGCATCGTTGAAGATGCGGGTGCCGTTGGCGTCGAGGTCGGCGATGAGGCGTTTGTCGAGCACTTGGGCCGAGAGGGCGGGTTTGAGGTCGATATGGGCCAGGAGTTTTTCGCCGTTGTGGAGCAGACGGCTCACCTGCCGGCTGGCGGAGAGGACCAGCGGGCCGTCGATAGACCGATCGCCGAAGGTCATTTCGCCGAAGCCCTCGAAGAGTCGCTTGCCGTCGGGACGGGCGACAGAGAGTCCCACATTCTTGAGGGCGAAGCCGACGAGATCCTGGGGGACAGGCTCGACGCAGGAGAGGGACACCAGCGACGGCACCTGCTGCACGACGGTGTGGCCGGCTTCTTGTGCGAGGCGGTAGCCGATGCCTGTGCTGCCGGTGGTGGGATAGGACAGTCCGCCCGTGGCGATAATGAGTGCGTCGCCGCGCAGGGTGGCGCCGTCCTGGAGCCGCACGCCGCGGCGGTCGTCGGTGAGGCTACGGACGGCGGCATTTTTCATGATGGTGACGTTGGAGCGGCGCTCGAGGTCGTTGATGAGGGCGAGGAAGATGTCCAACGACTTGCCGCTCTTGGGGAAGATGCGGCCGCCGCGTTCCTCGACCAGTGGGACTCCGCGCTGCTCGAAGAAGTCCATGAGGTGGGAGTTGAAGAACTGGGCGAAGCAGTTGCGCAGCCAGCGGCCGTCGGGGCCGATGTGGGCGAGGGCGTCTTTGACGGGCGCGGTGTTGGTGAGGTTGCAGCGGCCTTTGCCCGTGATGCGGAGTTT
>DCJB01000127.1:0-6169 GCA_002317325.1 Bacteroidales bacterium UBA1711 | reverse complement strand
AAGTAGAATATGTCGGCGGGATGGATGCAGAGGACGGGAATCTGGGCCCGGTGGACCACCTGCTGGGCGTTGGTGCCGAGGAAAATCTGGGCGAGGACTTTGTCCTGCTCGGTGTTGATGACCACGAGGTCGGCATTGACCTCGTCGGCATAGGCCAGCACGGTGTCGCAATAGTTGTCGTAGGGGCGGATGGCGGTGGTGGAGGCGACGCCTTCGCCACGCAGGTAGTCGGCGGCCTGGTTGACGTAGGCGTTGAGCTGGGACTGCTGCTCGGGCAGGGCGGAGAGTCCGAGGATATGGATTTGGGCGCCGAAGACTTTGGCGATGGCGGCGGCGGGGGGCACTTTCTGCCGGCTGTTGACGTTGACGCGGATGGGGACCACAATGCGTTCCAGGCGGCGGCGGAAGTCGAATCCCTCGCGGACGGTGAGCACCGGCACGGGGGATTCCTGGACGATGCGCACCGCGGTGCTTCCCATCCAGTATTTCTCGAAGCCGCTGGCTCCGTTGGTGCCGATGACGACCAAGGGGGCGTTCTCGTGCTGGACGGCGCGGGCGATGGAGGCGGCGACTTTGCCCTCCATGACCTCCCAGACGATGGCGCCGTGGCGCAGCCGGGGGCCGTGTTCGTCGCAGAGGCGCTGGAGTTTCTCCTTGGCGAGGCGGCACATGACCTGCTGCTGCTGCTCGTCGATGAGTTTCTTTTCGCGCTTGACCCATACCAGTTTGATGCCGCAGCGGAGGCAGTTTGCCAACTCGGCTGCCAAATCCAAGGCCACAAAAGAGCCTTGAGAAAAGTCTGTTCCTACAATGATGGACTTCATAGTTCTTAGCGGTTTAAGGCGGAAGGATAACGCCGGGGGGCTTCATTTATTACGCGAACCGTTTTTTTTTCGTATTTTTGCAGCCTCAAAGCAAGAAGAATGAACAACAATTTGGACGCTACCGGGCACTCGCAGACGGTGCAGGAGCGGGAGGTGGAGCGGGCGCTGCGGCCGAAGGGGTTCGACAGTTTTGCCGGCCAGCAGCAGGTGTTGGACAACCTGCGTGTGTTCGTGGGCGCCGCCAAGAAGCGCCGCGAGCCGCTGGATCATGTGCTGCTGCACGGCCCCCCGGGCTTGGGGAAGACCACCCTGTCGCACATCATAGCCAACGAGCTGGGCGTGGGCATCAAGATGACCTCGGGGCCGGTGCTGGACAAGCCGGGCGACTTGGCGGGAATGCTCACCTCCCTTGAGGCCAACGATGTGCTGTTTATCGACGAAATCCACCGCCTGAGTCCCGTGGTGGAGGAGTATCTTTACTCGGCCATGGAGGACTACAAGATAGACATCTTGATTGAGTCGGGGCCGGCGGCCCGCAGCGTGCAGCTGAGCCTCAAGCCCTTCACGCTCATCGGGGCCACCACCCGCTCGGGAATGCTCACTGCCCCGCTGCGGGCGCGATTCGGCATCAACTGCCGCCTCAAATACTACGACGCCGAGACCCTTGCGGGCATAGTGAACCGCTCGGCGGGGCTGCTGAACGTGAAGATCACTTCGGAGTCGGCATTCGAGATAGCCCGCCGCAGCCGCGGCACCCCCCGCATAGCCAACCTGCTGCTGCGGCGGGTGCGGGACTTCGCACAGGTGAAGGGCGACGGGACCATCACCCTCGACATCGCCCGCTACGCGCTGCAGGCCCTCAACGTGGACCAGAACGGCCTCGACGAGATGGACCTCCGCATACTCACCACCCTGATAGACAAATTCAAAGGCGGCCCGGTGGGCATCAACAACATAGCCACCGCCGTGGGCGAAGACGCGGGCACTGTGGAGGAGGTGTATGAACCCTACCTGATACAGGAAGGCTACCTCCAGCGCACTCCCCGCGGACGGGAAGCCACCGAACTGGCCTACCGTCACCTCGGACGGATGAAGGACGGCATCCAGGCAGAGTTGTTTGGGGACAGTGAACGGTGAATTGTGAAATTGTGAAATTGTGAATTGTGAAGGGACAATTGATGCACTACTCCAAAGATAACCTCAGACATTCATAAACAGACCCCGCACGCCTCAAACTCCCCCAACGGTCAATCTGAGCCACCCATTCTTTGAAAAAATGGAGAACCAAAAGTTGAACACAAAAGGCATTCAAAACATGATTTACACCCTCAGAGGGGTGCAAGTGATGCTGGACAGAGACTTGGCTCAGCTGTATGAAGTGGAGACCAAGGTCTTGAACCAGGCTGTCAAAAGGAATGCCGATAGATTCCCAGAACGGTTCATGTTTCGGTTGACAGAAGAGGAAATAAGCGAGGTGCTGGGCAAAGCGCCTCAGATTGCAGCCCCGCCCGAATCGGGAGTTTCAAGGTCACAAAATGTGACCATGAAACAAGGCAGGGGATACAATATCAAGTATCGCCCCTTTGCCTTTACCGAACAAGGGGTCAGCCAGCTGAGTGCCGTACTTCGGTCAAAGGCGGCCATAGAGATGAGCATCCGCATAATCGATGCCTTTGTGGCCATGCGGCGGTTTCTATCTGCAAATTACGGCATATTCCAGCGGTTGGAACAGGTTGAGCGTCACCAAATGGAGACAGACCAAAAGATTGAGAAGGTGCTGGACTGTCTGGAAGAAGGCACACTGAAGGAGAAGGCACACATCTTTTCTGCCGGACAGGTAATGGGATTTGCATTTCCATACCACAACTTGGTTAATATCGGACAGCAATAGTTTATAGCAGACCTGCAAACCAAGGTCCTCCATCAGGCCCATCGCAGAAAGAAACAACATTCCCAAACATAAATGACACACACATTATGAGAACACTTGTCAAGAATATCAAGTCGCTGCTGCAGACGGAGAGCGAGCCGCGGCTGAGGGTGTGCGGGACCGACATGGCCCGCATAGGACACATAGAGAACGCCTACCTGATAGTCGAGGACGACCACTTTGCGGCTTTCGGCCCCATGGAGGAGCTGGGAGAGCAGACCTTCGACCTCGAAATAGAAGCCCGCGGGCGCATGGTGCTGCCGAGCTTCTGCGACAGCCACACGCACTTGGTGTATGCCGGCAGCCGCGAGATTGAGTATATCGACAAAATCAGGGGTCTGTCCTACGACGACATCGCCAAGCGGGGCGGCGGCATACTGAACAGCGCCAAGCGGGTGCAGGAGGCTTCGGAAGAGCAGCTGTACGACGATGCGATGCAGCGTCTGGAACAGATAATACGGTACGGCACCGGGGCGGTGGAAATCAAGTCGGGCTACGGGATGACCCCCGAGGCCGAGCTGAAGATGCTCCGCGTCATACGCCGGCTGCGGGAGAGCAGCCCCCTGACCATCCGGGCCACGCTGCTCGGGGCGCACGGGATACCCATGGAGTACCGGGGCCGGCAGGAGGAGTTTGTGGATTTGGTGATAGAGCGCATGATACCGCAGGCGGCGGCCGAGGGGCTGGCCGACTTTATAGACGTGTTTTGCGACGCGGGCTTCTTCACCGTGGAGGACACCGACCGAATGCTGGAGGCGGGGGCCAAGGCAGGTTTGCGGCCCAAGATACACGCCAACGAGATGGCCTGTTCGGGCGGGATACAGTGCGCGGTGCGGCACCACGCCCTCTCGTGCGACCATCTGGAATACACGGGCGAGGAGGAGATACGCTGCCTCCTCGGGTCCGACACTATGCCCACCGTGCTTCCGGGTGCGGCCTTCTTCCTGAATATGCAGCACGCGCCGGTGCGGCGGATGATGGAGGCGGGGCTGCCCGTGGCCATGGCGTCGGACTACAACCCCGGATCGTCGCCCTCGGGCAATATGCAGTTGGTGGTGAGCTTTGCGTGCGTCAACTACCGAATGCTGCCCGAGGAGGCCATCAACGCCACGACCCTGAACAGCGGCTACGCGATGGGGGTGAGCGACCAGCTGGGCTCCATTGCGGTGGGCAAGCGGGCCAACTTCTACCTGACGACCGAGATTCCCACCTACGAGTACCTGCCCTACGCCTACGGGGAGAACAAGGTGTATCGCGCCTTCATAGGCGGGCGGGAGGTGTAAAACCCCGAGAGCGGCATGATAACGATAGACCATTTGAACAAGTCGTACGGGACGCTGCAGGTGCTGCGCGACGTGAGCCTTGCCATCGGGGACGCGGAGGTGGTGAGCATAGTGGGCGCGTCGGGGGCGGGCAAGACGACCCTGCTGCAGCTGATAGGCACCCTCGACCGACCCGACAGCGGCAGCATACGCTACGACGACACGGACATCACCCGCATGGGGTCCAAGGCTTTGGCGGCCTTCCGCAACCGGCACATCGGCTTCGTGTTCCAGTTTCACAACCTGCTGCCCGAGTTCACGGCGATAGAGAACGTGTGCCTGCCCGCCCTCATAGGGGGCAGGAGCCGCAGCGAGGCCGAGGCCGAGGCGCGTCAGCTGATAGAGTTTTTGGGAGTGGCGGGTCGCGCGGACCACAAACCCGCCCAGCTATCGGGCGGGGAGCAGCAGCGCTTTGCCGTGGCGCGGGCGCTGATCAACCACCCCTCGGTGGTGCTGGCCGACGAGCCCAGCGGCAATTTGGACACGCAGCACGCCGAGGAGCTGCACCGCCTGTTCTTCCGGCTGCGGGACCAGTACGGGCAGACCTTCGTGATAGTGACCCACAACACGGCGCTGGCCCGGATGTCGGACCGCGAGATACGCCTCTGCGACGGGCGGGTGGTGCCGCCGCCGGCCGCCTGAACCCGCCGCCCCACAAACGACAAAAAACACCGCAACATGATACAAAAAAAGACCAACCAACCCGGCCGCGCCGAAGCGGCCGCCGGCAAGCCCGAGTCGGGCAACACCATATACGGAATGCGCCCGGTAATCGAGGCCATAGACGGCGGGGTGCAGATAGACCGGGTGCTGCTGCAGAACGGCCTCGCCGGCCCGCTGTCGGGCGAGCTGAAGCAGCGGATACGCGAGCGCGGAATCCCCTTCCAGTTTGTGCCCGCAGAGAAACTCGACCGCCTCACGCACGGCAACCACCAAGGGGTGGCGGCCCTGATTGCCCCCATCGCCTACCGCCGTGCGATAGACATGATTCCCAGCCTCATGGAGCAGGAGCGGCCGCCGCTGCTGCTGATGCTCGACCACATCACCGACGTGCGCAACTTCGGCGCCATCGTCCGCACCGCGGAGTGCGCCGGTGTGGACGCAGTCATCATACCCGACCACGGGAGCGCCCAGGTGAGCGACGACGCGGTGAAGACCTCGTCGGGGGCGCTGCTGCGGGTGCCGGTATGCCGCGAGCCGAACCTCAAGACGGTGGTGAACCTGGCCAAGCAGTGCGGCCTGCAGGTGGTGGCCGCGACGGAGAAGGGTTCGACCGACTACCTCGAGGCCGACCTGAGGGGGCCCACCCTCTTGGTGATGGGCGCCGAGGAGACGGGCATCAGTCCGGAGATACTGAGGATGGCCGACCTGCGGGCGCGGCTGCCCATTCTGGGACAGGTTCAGTCGCTCAACGTGTCGGTGGCCGCGGCCATATTCATGTACGAAGTCCTGCGGCAGCGCCGATAGCACAGCCGTTCAAACAGTTCATAGTTCACAGTTCACACAGTCGCATCAATGAAAATCGTCATCGTGGGCACTGCCCACCCCTACCGAGGCGGCTTGGCCGCCTTCAACGAGCGGTTGGCCGGCCAGTTTATCAAGGAAGGCCACCGCGTGGAGATGGTCACCTTCACCCTCCAGTATCCGTCGTTCCTATTTCCGGGCAAGAGCCAGTTTACGGACAGCAGCGCGCCGGCGGGGCTGTCCATCAGCCGCCGCATCAACTCCTGCCGTCCCACGAGCTGGGTGTCGGCGGGGCGGCACATCGCCCGCCAGCGGCCCGACGTGGTGGTGTTTGCCTACTGGATGTCGTTTATGGCGCCCTGCTTCGGGGCGATAGCCCGGGTGGTGAAGCGGTGCTGCGAAGCCCGCTGCATAGGGCTCATACACAATATGCTGCCCCACGAGCCGAATCCGTTGGACCGGGTGCTGCCGCCCTACTTTGTGAAGGCCATGGACGGTTTTGCGGCCCTGTCGGAGTCGGTGGTGGCCGACATAGAGAAATTTGACCCCGACGGGAAGCCCAAGCACTGGGCGCCCCACCCCATATACGACCACTACGGCGAGCTGATAGACAAAGGGGAGGCGCGGCG
>DCJB01000049.1:5644-10500 GCA_002317325.1 Bacteroidales bacterium UBA1711 | reverse complement strand
GCGTCCGCCGAACCAGTTGATGAAGTACTTCCGCTGATAGACCTCCACCTTGATGGCGTTGGTGGAGAGCCGCTTGATGACGTTGGGCACCGCATTGCGGTTCACCTGTTCGCGTATGCGCATATCGTGGAGCGTCTCCAAGAGCATTTCCACCATGGGCTGGCTGGCGGGATAGATGGAATCTACCGTCCACATCGTGTCGTGGGTGCTGTCCGCCACCCGCTCCAGCAGCACGTGGCTGTTCTCTTTGTTGGCGATATATATTTTGGAGACGGCATCGGTGTCCTCCACGTGAAAGTCTTGTTCAAAGGTGGCGTCTTTCGAGCCTCGGGTGGCGACAATCAGCGCGACGAGTCCCGCAGCGGCCACGGCGATGAGTATGATTAGCGTCTTTTTCTTTTTCATTGTTTGCAGTATTTTCTGCGTCTTACGATAATGATGACCACGCCGGCGAGCAGGATGATGCCCGAAGGAAGCAGCAGGTTGAGCACCTGGAATCCCGTGCGGTCTTCCTTTACCTTCATGACGTTGAGTTTGCGAATCTTGATGTCGCGCGAGCGACTGGCAATGGAACCCTTCTCGCCCACGAGATAGTCAATGCAGTTCATGAGGAACTCTTTGTTGGCATACATCATCTCGGTGTAGAAGTCATAGCCGAGGGGATAGCCGGTGCCGTCCTGGTAGTTGAAGCGGTTCTTGATGATGTCGCCGTCGGAGATAACTATCATGGCGGTGGTGTCGCTTTCGCCGCGGTAGCCCATGGCGGGTATCTCCATGAAGTCGGGGGTCAGGCGGTTGCGGAATGCAGAATTGAAACTGCCTTCCAAGAGGACGGCTACGTTGAGGTTCTGCCGGTTGAAGAGACGGCGGTCGGGTTCGATTTTGGCCTCGTTGAGGTCGTAGATGGCAGGGGCGTTCTTCACTCGCGAGAACTCCGAGGTGGTGAGCAGCGGGGTTTTGTCCACATCGTTGTCGATGAGGTCAATGCTGCTGGGAAAGTCCGATTTGATAAGGTCGAGGTTGCGCACGATGGGGTGCTGCGACAGCGGCACCAGTTCGGGAAAGTAGTACCAGGGGTGGAATTTGTATTGGGGCTTGTCGCCCACCATGCCAACTACCATGGGTATCGGGCGGCAGCGGATGTCCATCACTAAGTCGGGATTCACCCGCACGCCGTAGGTGAAGAGCATCTCGTCGAGGTTGAGCGGGTAGCGGACCGACGCGGCTTGCGAGGCTTGCGACAGGCTGTCCAAATCCGCATCTAATGGATCGATGAGCCACAGGAGTTTGCCGCCCCGCATTACATACTGGTCGAGGATGAACAGGTCGCGGTCGCTGAAAGGCAGCGTGGGCTTGGCAATCACTATCAGGTCGTACTTGTTCTGGAAGGTGAACGTGCTGGAGTCTTTGCTGCTGCGGTTGCGGAGGGTGAGCGAGTTGATGTTCTCGTTCATGCGCACGGTGTCGAGGTCGTAGAACTGGTAGAGCGATCCGATGAGGTCCGACATATTGGGCAGCGGCAGTTCGCCATGGCCGCGCATGAAAGCCACGGTGGGCTTCTGCCCCCTCGACAGGGCGCGTATGGGACTGGACAGCACGTATTCGAGGCTTTGGATGGAATTGTTCAGCAGTTGCTGCTCCTCCACATAGTGCTGGCTCTGCAACAGCTGGATGGAGACTTCGCGTCCGCGATACACCACGTCGGCGGCGGGGATGAGCACCTGGGTGGTGACCCCATTGCCCTCCTGCACCTGTATTTGTGTGGGCTGAATGCCCTTGCTGGCCAACTTTTGGTAGAATACCTGCCGCTCCTCGGGACTCTCAAAGTCGTTGGGGTTCACAAACTCATACTCGATGTTCTTGTTGTATGCCCTGAACTGGTTGAGCATTTCTTTGGTCTCGTTCTGCAGCCGTTTGAAGTCGGCCGGGAACTCTCCTTCGAGATACACCCTGTACAACACAGGCTCGTCGATACGCTTGAGCAGCTGCTTGGTCGATTTGGTAAGGGTGTACCGCTTCTCGGAGGTGAGGTCGAGGCGGCCGAAGAGGTAGTAGCCTATTATGTTGGTGAAGAGGATAATCAGCACACCGGCGCCGAACTCAATCCAGTGGCTCCGCCTGAGGTCCTTCTTCTTGTGCCAGCCGTGCCATTTGCGGCTCTGCAGCACTATGCGGGTGGCCATCAGGAAGAGCGCGATGATGCTCGCGAAGTAGATGACGTCGCGGGTGTCTATCACGCCCCGGCTCACCGACTCGTAGTGGTAGCTCATGCCCAACGAGCGGACCAGCAGGTCGGCGTCGCCGAGGAAGCCCATGGCATACACGGCCTCGAACCCGAGGTGCATGAAGGCGCTCATCAGGGCGGCGAGGATGAAGGCCACAATTTGGTTGTTGGTGATGGAACTGGCAAAGAGGCCTATGGCCACAAATGCGGCGCCGAGCAGCAGCAGCCCTATGTAGGAGCCAGCCACGCTGCCCGAGTCGATGTTGCCTACGGGGTCGCCCAGCGCCACCACGCTGAAGTAGCACACCAAGGTGGGCAGCAACGAGATGAAGACCAATACCACTCCGGCGAGGAACTTGGCCCAGATGAGCTTCATTTCGCTCAACGGCTTGGTGAGGAGGAGCTCCATGGTGCCGTTCTTCTTCTCCTCGGAGAAGAGGCGCATGGTGATGGCGGGGATGAGGAAGAGGTAAAGGAACGGACCGATGATGAACAGTCCGTCCATGCCGGCATAGCCGAAGTCGAGGATGTTGTAGTTGCCCTTGAACACCCAGAGCATCAGCCCGGTGAGGACAAGGAACACGATGATGGTGAGATACCCTATCAGGGAAGAGAAGAAACTTGCTAACTCTTTTTTGAGCAGTGTGAGCATCAGCGGTATTGAATTGGTTCGGTAACGGTGTTTTGGATAAAGGCACTGCGTGCCGTTGTTTGAGAATTGTTGTAGTAGGGGTTTCAGATAGTTTGTTCTACAGGCGACTCTTCGTCCATAGTATTCTTGCCGAGTTGGTCAATTTGTCTTGCAATCTCCTCGGCATCATTCTTCAGAATCTCGCGAGTGCGGTCAACATACATGCGGGGTTCTCCGGACACGAGCTCCTCGATGGAGTCCAGCCACTTGTTGCAAGTGTCTGTTATGTCCTCGTATTTGTATCCTTGGTTGAGTGTGTTCCAACAAAGATGATAGTGTGACACTTTCCCTTTTTCGATATAAATTGGGGTTTTGGTGTATGGTCGAAGGTTGCCATGGTACGCTTTGATAGTCTGTTCTGCCGTGTTATGGACGGCGATTCCGTAGAACTTCAGTTGGTCGTGGAGCAATGAGGCATCGACTAAGGGCTGCCCAAAATATACTTGCTTTTTTTCGTTGAAATAAAAAATACCCTGGGCGATGGCTCCTTTGATGGGGAAACCCTTCTCTAACGCAGTCTGCATGAGGCACACTGCCGCTTGCGTAAGAATGTTAAACATCTTGGGATCCGTTCCCTTCACCAATAGCAGCATACTGTCTGAAAACTGCACAAATTTGAGGTAATCACCCAGTTTCAGACATGAGGTTTTTTTGTCCCAGGCAGCCCGAAAATCAAGAATCTCGTCTTTCAGTCGAGTGGGAGTTCGTGTGGCCACCCGGCTTTTGAACCCCATGATGTCTGCGTATAGTAGTAGTCGTTCTCCTTCCTCATCCCATGAAGAGTATCTCTTCTTTGCATTTGAAACTGTAGCCATGATTAGGAAATCTTGAAGGAGGTGTATTGAAGCTTGGCACAAGTACCCTCAACTTCAAACGTGGTGGGTCTGTAATTGAAACTGTTTTTTAACTCAGAGTTGGTGTTGAGTCTGGGTTTCTGTGCGTACACTAATGCGTTTTCCACAATGTCAATGTCTCGAAGGCTTACAAATGCGTAGGCGTAGCAAATGGTCTCACCGCTTTCGCACCCGTCGTGCAGGTCTTTCTTATCTTTGTGGCCTAAAATGCTTTCCGCAAGGTTCCATGTCTGCCCAATGTAAACAATCTCTTTAAGAGACACTTTGTCAATGTCTTTATTGTAAGTACACCGATACGCCATATAGATGCCAGAGTAGTCGGGGAGACCTTCCGCTTTCTCTTCAAGGCGATACCCATTGAAGTACACATAGTATTTCTTTTTTTCTTCTTCCATGGTTTTCTGTGATTGAGGGAATGGTGAAGACGATGTTTTCGGGTCGTTTTTCCCCTGTGACAGGATTGTTCGGGTAGGTGTCTGTGGGGGAGTTTTGAGTGTGTGCAGCTATTGAAGAATCTATCGTACGTGGGGTTGTGCCGTAGCCCTGTTGTGGATGACTTCCGTTTTCTCGGTGTCTATTCCTCAAATTTGTAGCGTTTGGACATGAAGGAGCGGCCTTGGTAGTCGCCGAGCGACAGTTCATAGACCACCTGCGCCATGAGGCTTGCGTTCTTGGTCATGAGGTCGCGATTGATATTCTCCGATATGTCGCTGGGCACATGGTCGTTGCGGTTGCCTTGGTAGTTGGTGAACACGATGGAGGGAATGCCCACTTTGGCAAAGGGAGCCGCATCGCCTTTGGGCTGGGTGTTGGGGCCGCGGTAGAGGGCTTTCACTCCGAGGGAGTCATTGCGGCTGGCCACCTCCCACAAGTTGGGGAACCGTTTGCCGCCCAGCACCTCGATGCTGTCGCCGCTGCCTATGCTCTCGGAGTTGACGAAGCACTCGATGTTTCTCAGTTTGGGGAATTGTGAGACGAAGAGGCTGGCTCCGGCCTGCTCAATTTCGCCGCCCGAGAAGAGGACGAAGAGGATGGTGCGCTTGTTGTAGTCGATTTCGGAGGGAGCCATGGTGGTCAGCAGCCGGGC
>DCJB01000049.1:0-5526 GCA_002317325.1 Bacteroidales bacterium UBA1711 | reverse complement strand
AGCTTTGCGTCGCGGCCGGGCAGCATACCCACCACGTTGCAAGTCATTCCGTTCTCTTTGTATTTGGCGTTGATGTTTATCTCAAAGAGTTTGCGCAGGTGGAACGACTGGGGAGCCTTGGCTGCGTTCAGCACGCCCACCACCGAGTCGAGGGTCATTGTCTCGTTGCTCAATAGTGCCTCGCCCATGGCCTTGGTCGAAAGCACCACGGGGAAGGTCATCCGATAGGGGGCTTGGCCGCAGTAGGCGTGGTGCTGCACCTCGTTGGGGCGGCAGGTCTCCGACATATTGATACACACGATACCCACTGCGCCGTGTTTGCGGGCCACCTCGGCTTTGTCGCGCAGGGTGGCGTATTTTTCCGTCACCTTGGAGGGGAGAAAGTCCGGCACGCCCGAGAGGCATAGCACTATCTTGCCTTTGGCGTCGATGCGGCGGTACTCGTCGTAGTTGAGGTGGTCAATGCCCCAGCCGCAGAACACCACCGGTGCGTCGGTGTAGCCGCGGCCCGTCATGCTGCCGCACACATAGTCGCGTCCCAGCACATAGCGGACACGGGTGTCGTTGTCGTTTACGTAGGTGTAGAAGTTGCAGTTCTCTATCTCGTTGTACTCTACCTCAAAGTTCTCGAACCAGCTGTTGCCGTAGGGCTTGAGGCCGTAGGAGGCCAGCACTCGGGCGCAGTATTCGGCTGCGTCGAGGTAGGCTTTTGAGCCGGCAAGTCGGCCTTCGTACTGCGACGACGAGAGGATGCGGACGTGCTTCATCAGCGTGTCGGTGTTGGCGCGCAGGAGGGTGTCGGGGGTCTCCTGCGGGCTGTCAGTTTTCCGCATGGCAGCCTGCACCTGGTGCCAGTCGTTGTCGGTGGAGTAGTCTGCAACCTGTGCATTTGTTCTGCTTCCGAATGGCAGCATCAGGCCGAAAATGGCAAACAGGGCAACGAGTTTCTTCATGTTTTGATAACTGTTTATTTTAATATATAGTGTTTAACTGCTTTGCAATAACGTAGTTGGTGTACTCGTGGGCATACACCTATTCTTCGCAAAGATACACAAAAAAATCGAATTGCACGCTGCGTGGAAGAAAATCCTTTGCCCCTGAAGGCGCTGTACGCTACAGGACAGACGACAATCAAAGCGGCTGCGGCAGGTTGGCAGCCGGCGGCTGGGAAAGCCGTTCTGTGTGCGGACACGCTACTCCTCTGAGGCCTCCGACACGAAGCGGCGGTAGGCCGAGAATGTGTTGGCGCGCGAGAGAAACCCCTGATAGATGCCGTCGTCGTCCACCACCACCAAGTTGTACCGGTTGCTCAGGTGGAACTGCTTCACTACGTCCGACAGCGAGTCGGAGGTGTGCACTACCTCGTAGTCCTTGAAGGTGTGCATGAGCTCTTTGGCCGTCACCTTGTCGTAGAGGGAGGTGTCGAACATCTTCTTGCGGATGTCGTCCATCACTATCAGTCCGAGAAAGCGCCCCTGGCCGTCGAGCACGGGGAAGAGGTTGCGTTTGGAGCGTTTGACGGCCTCCACCACGTCGCGCAGCATGGCGTTCTCGCTGAGGGTGGAAAAGTTGTTCTCAATCAGTTTGTCCAACTGCATAAGCCGCCAAGCGGAAGCGTCTTTGTTGTGTGTGAGCAGGTCGCCCTGCTGCGCCAGTTTGCGTGCGTAGATGGAGTGCTTCTCGAAGGGCTGCACGCAGATGTAGGTGACGGTGGCGGTGATGAGCAGCGGAATCATGAGGGCGTAGCCGCCCGTGATTTCGGCGATGAGGAACACGCCCATAAAGGGGGCGTGCATCACCCCCGTCATCACAGCCGCCATGCCCACGAGGGCGAAGTTGGCCGTTGATTGGGGAGGCAGCCCCAAATGGTTGCTCAACGAGGCCACTAAGTAGCCGCTCAGTCCGCCCACCACCAACGAGGGACCGAAGGTGCCGCCCACTCCGCCGCTGCCGATGGTGGCGGCGGTGGCCACGGGCTTGAGCAGTATGAGCACCAGCAGAATGGCCAGTGCCACCCACGGGTTGTTGCGCAACGGGTTAAAGACGCTGTTGAGGAACAGCGGGTCGTCGTTGCCGCCGTTGAGCAGCCCTGTCAGCGCCCAGTAGCCTTCGCCGTAGAGCGGGGGGAAGAGGAAAATCATCAGACCCAGCAGCAGCCCGCCGGCCAGCCACTTGGTGTACCACTTCTTGCGGTGTGAAAACCAGCCCTCCACGCGGTCAGTGCAGCGCAGGAAATAGACCGAGGCGCCGGCACAGAAGACGCCCAGTGCCAGCAGGAAAGGTATTTGGTCGAGGGAGAAGTCCTCGGTGACGCTGAAGGCGAACTGCACCTCGCTGCCCATCAAGAAGTAGGCCGCCGTGGAGGCGGTGAGCGACGAGAGCAGCAGCGGCACCACGGTGGAGGTGGTCATGTCGAACATCAGCACCTCCACGGTGAACAGCACCCCTGCCAGCGGGGCTTTGAAGATGCCCGCAATGGCGCCGGCGGCTCCGCAGCCCAAGAGCAGCCGCATTCCGCGGGCGCTCACGTGGAAGAGCCGGCCGATGTTGGAACCGATGGCGCTGCCCGACGAGGCGATGGGCGCCTCCAGCCCCACGCTGCCGCCGAAGGCCACCGTGAGTGTCGAGGCCAGCAGCGACGAGTACATGTTGCGGGGCGGCAGCTGCCCCTTCTTGCGCGAGATGGCCAGCAGCACGCTCGGTATGCCGTGGCCTATGTTGCCCCGCACCACATAGCGCACAAACAGTATGGTGAGCAGCACCCCCGTCAGCGGGGCGACGAAGATGAGCACGTTGCCGCCCGTGGCCAGCTGGTGCGACTCGCCGAAGCCCATCACCCAGCGCCCCGACAGGTGCACCACCGTCTTCAGCACCACGGCCGCCAGCCCGCTGGCCAGCCCCACCACTATGCTCAGAATCATCAGGAACGTGGGCTCCTCAAAGTGCGTCAACCGCCAAGTGTATAGTTTCTTATGCAGTTCTACGAAGTTCATCTCCCGTTGCTTTCACACTGGCAAAGTTACGCTTTTTTTTTCATTTGTGCGCTTTTTGTCTGCCTAATGGCTTGGGTGGTGTCAATCGCCGAGAAAAATGTCGGGTGAAAAAAGTATGTGTCTTGTGGGGGCAAACGGTGGAACACGGGGCGGAGTATCGTCTCTGCCTCAAGCCTGTGGACAGGGTGAGGACACTCGGCAGAGTTCCTCCCTCATCCAAACCATGGGGGCATTAGCCACTAATCTCGGTGTCTTTCAGAAACTCCCAGTAGCTATCGGGGGTGACTGCTTTCAGTGCAACATTTGGATAGTTCTCTGCAAATATCTTGGGCAGCCTCGCTTTTGCTTTTCCCCATTTGTATTCGTATGCCGAGAGAAGTCCGTCTTTTTCCTCGACCAGGTCAACCTCCTGTTGCTGCTGTGTGCGCCAAAAATACATCTGTGCATAGCTTCGGCGATAGGCATGATGTTTCATCCGCTCACTCATCATCAGGTTCTCCCACAGCTGTCCGGCATCTGAGCGTGATTCGAGTGGAGAAAAATTGGATATTAAGGCATTTCGGATGCCGTTGTCGTAGAAGTATATTTTTTTGCCGCGCTTGATTTCTGTACGCAGGTTGCGACTGTAGGACGAGAGACGAAATACCACAAAGCATTTCTCTAACAGGTCTATATAACTCTCCACCGTGGCTTTGTCAATGCCCAAGAGGTTGGCCATCTCGTTGTAGGACACCTCGCTGCCGACCTGTAGCGCCAGAGCGCGTACAAGTTTTTGCAGTACTGCTGGTTTCTTCACACCTCGGTATTCCAGCAGGTCGCGGTAGAGATAGTTGTTGGTGAGGTTGGTCAGTATGGTACGCGCGTCGGTGGGGTGTGTGACCACTTCGGGATACAGTCCGAAAATCATCCTCTGCTCCAACATCCGCTGCTCCTCGCGTCGTGAAGTGTGGGCGGCCAACTCGGAGAGCGTGAAAGGAAATAGCTGATACTCGAGCAAACGTCCCGTGGCAGGTTCGTTGATTCCTTCGGACAACACGAGCGACGAAGAGCCTGTTGCCAATATCTGGGTCGGCAACTTCATATCGACAAGCATTTTGAGCGTCAGCCCGATGTTCTTTACGCGCTGTGCTTCGTCGATAACAACCATTTGGTAGTCGCCGACCAGATTGCGAAGTTCTGTTGAGGTCTTTTCTTCAAGGTCTGTCCTGTCGTCATAGTTGTCGCAATTCAACAACAGCGTACTGTCGGATGTTGTCAATTGCTCGAGTAGCGTTGTTTTTCCCACCTGACGTGCTCCCATCAAAACGATGGCTTTGCCTTTACCAAAATCATTTCTAATAAGTTGCTCAATTTCTCGGAGTATCATGTGCAATTCTTTTTCGGTGCAAAAGTACGAATTATTTTCAATCTAATCGCCAAATTCTATATAAATTTGGGGAATACAGTCGCCAAATTTATATTGAATTTGGCGATTACAAAGTGTTGCTGACTGTAAACCTGATTTCCTGAGAGGAGTGCAATATGAGCAGAATCATCAATCTGTGCAAATTTGTTGCGTGGCGGGCAATAATTGGATTCTGTCGTCGTTACCGAAAGCAGTTGAACCGGCTGCAGAATGCTGTCGCCCAAATCTGTTTGATATGAAGAAATCAACCTTCTTTTGTGTAGTTCTCGCCGCCGTGGGGCTTGCTTCCTGTGTTTCCATGCGCGACTACGAGGCTCTCCAGTCGCAGTACAGCCAGGCAAACAAGGGCTGGAACGTCACTAAGCAGGAACTCCAGGAGCTCCGCGAAGAGAACGCCGAGCTGGTGCGGCAAAACCAGGCCATGACTGCCGAGGCGGGCGATATGGCCGAGGCCCGCCGCCAGTGCGAGACCGCCCTCGCCTCGGTCAACCGCGCCTACGCCTCGCTCCAGCACAAGTACGACACTACCGTGGAGAACTACCTCCAGCAGCTTACGGGCAAGAACCGCGACCTCTCTAAGACGAACCACCTCCTCGACCAACGCACCCGCGAATTGGTGGAGAAGGAGAGGGCCTTTGCCGAGAAGGAACGGCAGATGACCGAGCAGCAGCGGCAGCTCGAAGACCGGCAGCAGCAGCTCGAAGAGCGCGAAGCCGCCACCCGCCGCCAGCTTGAGGCCAAGGCTGCCGAGTTAGAGTCGGTGCGCAACGCCGTCAACCACGCCCTTGTGGGCTTTGCCGACATGGGGCTCAACGTCGAGTCGAAGGAAGGCAAGGTCTATGTCTCCATGGCCGACAAGCTGCTCTTCGCCTCGGGCAGCTGGACTGTGTCGCCCAAGGGGGCGGAGGCTATCAAGCAGCTGGCTAAGGTGCTTGAGGAGAACCCCGGTCTCAACGTCATGGTCGAGGGGCATACCGACAACGACGCCTTCCGCGGCAGCACCGCCGTGAAGGACAACTGGGACCTCAGCGTCATGCGGGCCACCGCCATCGTCAAACTGCTCCTCAAGCAGGGCCCGTCCATCAGCCCCGTCCGAGTGGAGGCCGCCGGCCATGGCGAGTACGCCCC
>DCJB01000003.1:9126-11641 GCA_002317325.1 Bacteroidales bacterium UBA1711 | reverse complement strand
TGCTCAACGCCATTGAACTGGTGGTGGGCAACAGCGTCTGCGACCCCGTGGTGGTGGATAACGCCACCACCACCCGGGTGATTCAGCAGAACCTGGCATTCTACGACAAGCAGGGCGAAATGCACTACGACATCGTCAGCGCCTTTATCAAGAGTATGCGCGGCAGCGACCCCAACGCCGCCGTCTATTGGCTGGCGCGCATGATTGAGGGGGGCGAAGACCCGCTCTTTATCGCACGCCGTATGCTCATTTTCGCCAGCGAGGACGTGGGCAACAGCAACCCCAACGCCCTCCTGCTGGCCAACGCCTGTTTCGACGCAGTGAGCAAGATTGGCTACCCCGAATGCCGAATCACATTGTCGCAGTGTGCGGTCTATCTCGCCTCGTCGCCCAAGAGCAACAGCACTTACGCCGCCATCGGCGCCGCCCAGCAGCTGGTGCGGCAGACGGGCGACCTCCCCGTGCCGCTCCATATCCGCAACGCCCCCACCCGCCTGATGAAGGAGATGGGCTACGGCGACGGTTATAAGTACGCCCACGACTATAAAGGCAATTTCGTTGAGCAGGAGTTCCTGCCCGACGCCCTGCGGGGCGTGAAGTTCTACGAGCCGGGCGCCAACCCCCGTGAGGAGGAGACCCGGCGGCTGCTCCGCTCGCGCTGGGGGCAGAAATACGGCTATTGATTGTCCCACCCCATCTATCCCATCTCTATGGCAGAAGCCCTCCTCACGGTTGAAGACCTCACCAAAAGCTACGGCGACAAACTACTGTTTGAAGACATCTCTTTCGGCATCAACGCTGGGCAGAAAACCGCCCTCGTGGCGCGCAACGGCTACGGCAAATCTACGCTCATGAGTATCCTCACGGGGCAAACTCTCCAGGACGCCGGACGCGTTACTTTCAGCGCGGGGGTGCGCATGGCCTACCTGCCCCAGCAGCCTCAGATGCTGCCCCACCAAACGGTGCGCAGCTTCGTGCGCGACGTGCAGCGGCCCGAACACGAGGACGAGTGGACTTTTGAGCAGCGGGTGGAGGAAATTCTCTCCCGACTGCGGTTGGACGACAAACTCGACCAGCCTATCCGCCAACTCAGCGGCGGCGAGCAGAAGAAGGCGGCCCTGAGCCGTATGCTGATAGACGACACGAACTTGCTCCTCCTCGACGAACCCACCAACCACCTCGATATTCAGATGATAGAATGGCTCGAGGAGTTCCTCTCCCGCCAGCGGTTGGCCATCCTCATGGTGACTCACGACCGCTACTTTATCGATCATGTGTGTCAGGATATTCTCGAACTCGACAACAGCAGCCTCTACCACTACCGGGGCAACTACGACTATTATCTCCGCAAGAAGGCCGAGCGGCAGCACAACGAGCGGGTGGAGGTGGAGAAGGCCAAAAGCCTCTACCGCACCGAACTCGACTGGATGAGGCGTATGCCGCAGGCCCGCGGCACCAAGGCACAGGCGCGCATCGACGCCTTTTATGAACTGGAGGAGAAAGCGCATACCCGCTTCGACGAGTCGCGGCCCAATCTCGCGGTGAAGACCGAGCGCCTCGGCGGTAAGATATTGGAGATGTACAACGTCACTAAGGGTTTTGACGGCAGCCGGCTGATAGACGACTTCTCCTACACCTTCAAACGGGGCGAGAAAATCGGCATCGTGGGACCCAACGGGGTGGGCAAGAGCACCTTTATCAAGATTCTGACCGAACAGCTCCGGCCCGACTCGGGCCATATCGTCGTGGGACAGACTATCCGCTTCGGGGTCTATTCGCAGCAGGGCATGACGGCAAGGGACGACTTGCGGGTGATTGAGATTGTGAAGGAGGTGGCAGAGTTTATCGAACTGGACGGCGGCAGAGAAATGTCCGCCCACCAGTTCCTCTCTTACTTCGGCTTCGACGACATGACGCAGTACAATTACTTCGGCAACCTCAGCGGCGGCGAGCGCCGCAGGCTCTACCTGCTCACTGTGCTGATGGCCAACCCCAACTTCCTCATCCTCGACGAGCCGACTAACGACTTGGACATCTTCACCCTCGAGATTCTTGAGCAGTTCCTCAAAGATTACCGCGGCTGCCTCGTCATCGTGAGCCACGACCGAAGCTTTATGGACCATATCGTGGACCATATCTTCGTGTTCGAGGGCGAGGGGCGTATCAAGGACTACCACAGCAACTACACCCAGTACCTCCTCGACCGCAACCGCCAGCAGCGTGCGGAGACGCTGCAGCGCCGCGAGGAGAAGCCCCGCTATGAGCGTGCCAAGAGCGACAAGCCACGCGCCACTTACAAGCAGCAGCAGGAGTTCAAGTCCTTGTCGGAAGAGGTGGAACGGCTGGGTCAGGAGAGAGCGGAGCTGGAACGGCTGCTCTCGGGCCAAGTGACGGCTGATGTGGAGGCCCTCAACCGGGCGTCTGCCCGCATCGGCGAAGTCATCGCCCTCCTCGACGAAAAGGAGCTGCGCTGGCTCGAACTGGACGAGATTGTCAACGGATAGCCCCATCTATG
>DCJB01000003.1:7684-9056 GCA_002317325.1 Bacteroidales bacterium UBA1711 | reverse complement strand
GCGGACGCTGGGCTGATGGGTTGGTGGGCTATTTCTGCGGGTTGTAGAAGATGAAGTGCCCGTCTATCACGTCAATGATGATGTTGTCGTTGGTGTGGATTCGGTCCTCTAAGATTTGGCGCGAGAGTTCGTTGAGCAGCTCCCGCTGGATGACCCTCTTCACGGGACGGGCGCCCATGGCGGGGTCGTAGCCTATCTCGGCCAGACGGCTGACGGCTTCGTCGGTGGCCCTAATCAGCACCCCGTTCTTTTCCAGCATTCGGGCGACTACGGCAAGCTGTATCCGCACCACTTTCCGAATCTGCTCCTGCGTGAGCGGACGGAACATGATGATTTCGTCTATGCGGTTGAGGAACTCGGGACGGATGGTCTGCTTGAGCAGCTCGGTCACTTGTCTGCGGGTCTCGTCAAGGGTGTAGTCCGAAAGGGGGCTGCCCGACTCTATCCGCTGGCGGATGAGGTCGCTGCCGAGGTTGGAGGTCATGATGATGACGGTGTTCTTGAAGTCGGCCGTGCGGCCCTTGTTGTCGGTCAGCCGCCCGTCTTCGAGGACTTGCAGCAGGGTGTTGAACACGTCGGGGTGGGCTTTCTCTATCTCGTCGAACAGCACGATGCTGTAGGGTTTGCGGCGCACCGCCTCAGTGAGCTGGCCGCTTTCGTCGTAGCCCACATAGCCCGGAGGCGCCCCGATGAGGCGCGACACGCTGTGGCGTTCCTGATACTCGCTCATGTCGATTCGCACCATCATTTCCTCGTCGTCGAACATCACCTCTGCCAAGGCTTTGGCCAGTTCGGTCTTGCCCACGCCCGTGGTCCCGAGGAAGATGAAGCTCCCGATGGGGCGCTTGCCGTCGCTCAGGCCGGTGCGGCTGCGGCGGATGGCGTTGGCTATGGTGCTGATGGCTTCGTCTTGCCCCACCACCCGCTTGTGGAGTTCCTCTTCTATGTGGAGGAGGCGCTCCCGCTCGCTCTGCATCATACGGGTGACGGGTATGCCCGTCCACTTCGACACCACCTCGGCTATCTGCTCTGAATCCACCTCCTCGTTTATCATGGCGTTGTCGGCTTGCATCTGTTTGAGTTGTTCTTTGAGGTCGGAGAGCCGCTTCTCGGCTTCTTTGATGCGGCCGTAGCGCAGTTCGGCCACTTTGCCGTAGTCGCTGGCACGTTCGGCTTGTTCGGCCTCGAAGCGGTAGGTCTCGATGTTTTTCACCTCGGCCTGTATGGCCTCTACTATGCTCTTCTCGTTCTGCCAGCGGGCCTTCATTTGGCTACGCTGCTCGCTCAGCTCGCCTATCTCTTTGCCCAACTGGGCCAGTTTGTTGTGGTCGTTCTCGCGTTTGATGGCCTCGCGTTCGATTTCTAACTGGCG
>DCJB01000003.1:817-7479 GCA_002317325.1 Bacteroidales bacterium UBA1711 | reverse complement strand
ATGCTGATGGTGTCCTCCACGTTGGGTTCGTCTATCAGCACGCTTTGGAAGCGGCGCTCGAGGGCCTTGTCTTTCTCGAAGTATTTCTGATATTCGGCTAAGGTGGTGGCGCCGATGGCTCGCAGTTCGCCTCGTGCCAAGGCGGGCTTGAGAATGTTGGCTGCGTCCATGGCCCCTTCGCCGCCGCCGGCTCCGACCAAGGTGTGTATCTCGTCAATGAAGAGGATTATCTCGCCGTCGGCTTCGTTGATTTCTCGGATGACGCTCTTGAGCCGCTCCTCGAACTCGCCTTTGTACTTGGCGCCGGCTATGAGGGCGCCCATGTCTAAGCTGAAGAGTTGCTTGCTTTTCAGGTTCTCCGGCACGTCGCCGCTCACGATACGGTGGGCCAGTCCTTCGGCAATGGCGGTCTTTCCTACGCCGGGTTCGCCTATGAGTATGGGGTTGTTCTTGGTGCGGCGGGACAGGATTTGCAGCACGCGGCGTATCTCGTCGTCGCGTCCGATGACGGGGTCCAGTTTGCCCGCCTGGGCCAGTTGGTTGAGGTTCTTGGCATATTTGCCTAAGGCGTTGTAGCTTTCTTCGGCGTTTTGGCTGCCCGCTTTGCTCCCTTTCCGCAAGTCGGCTATGGCGGCTTTGAGCCCCTTCTCGCTCACGCCCGACTCTTTCAGCAGCCGCGCGACTGCGTCCCGGCCGCCGGTCAGGCCTAAGAGCAGGTGTTCGACGCTCACAAATTCGTCGCCCATGGCGGTGGCTTGCTGCGAGGCCCTGACGAAAGCCTGATTGGCATCGTTGGTCAAATATTGGTCGCCGCCGCTCACGCGGGGCAGACTATCGATGGCGGCCTCAGTCTGCTGGGTGAGCCGCGGGATATTCACCTCTAACTTTTTGAGCAGATAGGGGGTTACATTCTCGTCTTCGCAGAGGATTCCTTTCAGCAGGTGGCAGGTCTCTATGGCTTGGTGCTGCTTCGACAGGGCTATCTCCTGGGCTTTCTGTACCGCCTCTTGCGACTTGATGGTGAAATTGTTCAGGTTCATGGTTGTTGGTTTGTTTGGTTTTCTGCCTCAGCCCACAGCAATAGCCATGCCGCCCGCCCATAACTGTCAATTTGGCAGAATAGGGGGCGAAACGGTTGTGCGGGTACTGTCAATTTGTCGGTAAGGGTGGGGGAGGGGTCAGCCGTTGACGGCCTCATGGATACGGGATACCCGTTGCAGTATGCCCTCGAACTGGTCGAGGGGAACCATGTTGGGACCATCGCTCAGGGCATGGTCGGGGTCGGGGTGCACCTCGAAGAACAGCGCGTCGGCTCCCGCCGCTATGGCGGCTTTGGCAAGGGGCTCCACATACTCGCGGTTGCCGCCGGTGGAGGTGCCTTTTCCGCCGGGTTTCTGCACGCTGTGGGTGGCGTCCATCACCACAGGGTAGCCCAGCTTTTTCAACTCTACGATGCCCGTCATATCCACCACGAGGGTGTTGTAGCCGAAGGTGGTGCCGCGCTCGCAGAGCATGATGTTGCGGTTGCCGCACTCTTCTACTTTGCGCACCACGTTGGTCATGTCCCACGGGGCGAGGAATTGGGCTTTCTTGATGTTGAGCTGCCGGCCCGTGCGGGCGGCGGCGGAGAGCAGGTCGGTCTGCCGGCAGAGGAAGGCGGGTATTTGCAGTATGTCGGCCACTTCGGCGGCGGGTACGGCCTGCCAAGGTTCGTGTATGTCGGTGCATATCCGCACCCCGACGGACTCCTTGACCCGGCGGAGGATTCGCAGCCCCTCGTCTATCCCGGGACCTCGGTAGGATGTGATGCTGGTGCGGTTGGCTTTGTCGAACGAGGCTTTGAAGTAGTAGTCGATTCCGAGACGCTCGGTCATTTCTTTGACGCTCTCGGCAATATCTGCCACCATTTGTTCCGACTCGATGACGCAGGGACCGGCTATCAGTGTTAGTTTCTTCATGTTTCTTGGGCTGGACTCCCGTCGCCTATGTCGGCGCGGAAGGTTATCTTTCGGTTAGATTCTTCGCCTTCGACTATGTGGATGGGCACGCCGGGCAGGTATCTCAGCACCACCCCGCAGTCGTCGGTGGCTTTGAATAGCGGGTCTTGGAGCGCCCGCTGGTAGGCTGTGCGGATGAGGGGTAGCCGGAAGGCCTGCGGGGTCTGTGCCCGCCACATGATGGCTCTGTCGGGTATGCGGCCGATGGCCGGAGAGCCCCCGTTCTCGGGCGGCAGAGCCTCCCAAACGGTGTCGGTGGAAGGTATGCCCACCCCCACGGCGGGATGGATTTTTAAGGCTTCAGCAACGCGCCGTATGACGGCTTGCGACACCCACGGGCGGGCGGCATCGTGGAGGATGAGGTTGGTGTCGTCGGGCCACCCGTCGAAGGCGCGGACGGCGTTGAGCGACGACTCATACCGCTCGCTTCCGCCGAGGATGAGGGGGAGCACCTTTGTCCAGGCGTTGCGGTCGATGATGTGTTGCATCTCTTTCTGCCAGTCGGGGTGGATGACCACGGCGGTGCGTTCTATGCCCGGGGCGGACACAAAGGCCTCCACAGCGGTCTCAATCACGGTGCGGCCGCAAAGGGGCAGGAACTGCTTGGGCCTGTCCAAACCCATCCGCGTGCCGGTGCCGCCGGCAAGGATGACTGCGATGTTGTGCATTGGGTGGATGCTGCTATGGGACGGTCGGCGTTATTCCTGCACCAAGCGGACGCTGAATCCGCTGGCCTTGGAGGCGGCTCGTCCGCGCGGACCGTAGATGTCGGCGAGGATGTACCAGGCCTCGGCGGGCTTCTTGGGGTCGGGGGTGGAGGTCCAGTAGTGGCAGCCGGCGCGTCCGCCGTCGCTGCGGGTGCCGCTGCGCTTCACCTCGCAGGGCAGGAACACCGCCCCGGCGGCTTCTATGCGGCTCCACGTCTTGGCGGACCAGTAGTTTTTGATGGTGTCGGGGATGCCGGTCTGAATCCAGATGCCCTGCGGCTTCTTCCAGTCGTCGGGCAGCAGCACCAGTCCGAACTGCCGTTCCACATAGGCCAGCGCGTAGAGGCGGCGGGCGTTGGGACGCTTCTTGAGGAGGTGGCTCCACTCGTCGTCGGAGAGGGTGCGCCACTGCTTGCCGTCGCCTGTGGGAAGTCCGCACATCGCCCCCCAGTCGGCAAAGGCATAGTCGGCGGCTTCTTCGCTATACTGGGTGGGCGCGGCGCCCGTGCCCCAGCCGAAGAGGTCTATGTAGCCCGTATAGCGGCTGTCGGTGTACTCGGGATTCCAGCCGCAGACCAGGGTCTGCTCGGGGGCGAAGCGGTAGCGCCCGGTGCTGGGCTGGTACTGCAAGTTGCCCTCCGCAAAGCGGACTTTGCAGTTGGGGCTTACGCTGAAGCGTCCGCCGCACTTGCCGGCCGTCTGGGCCTGGATAGGAAGTACGGCCGCCGCAATCAAGAGTGTGAGGAAGAGTGTCTTTTTCATATTCGGGTCTTTGGGGACTGTTGGTTAGGCAATGCTGCCGAAGAACAGTGCGGCGGCGGTGTATTTGACTATGTAGTAGGCGGCTTTTCCGCACAGCACGGCGGCTGCGAGGGCGGCTGCATGTCGGTCCAAGTCCCGGCGGCCGGGACGGCAGAGCCATCGCTCCGCTATGCCATACACGGCCGTGAGGGTGGTCAGTTCGGCCGCCATCGAGAGGCATTTGAGCGGCACAGGCATTCCCACGGCCACCATCGACACCACGGGCAGCAGCACGGCGAGGAGGTAGGCGTTGCGGCGGTCGCGCACAAGAAACAGTCCCGCCGCCATCACCCACACCATGGGGCTGAACTTGTAGAGCGGCAGAGCGGTGAGGTGCGAAAGGGTGGGAATGAGGCAGCCTGCCGCAAGCAGCGACAGGTCTATCAGCGCCACGCGCCATGGGCTTTGGATTCTAACGTTGGTGTTGTCCATATCGTTTTGTATTGTTTGTCATGTATCACTAAGCCGTCCGCCCCGGCGCAGCCTTTGCCCCTCTGGCAGCGAAATGGTGCCGAGTCGGCGGTTCGTTTCGGTTTGCAAAGGTACAAAAAAAAACACACATAGAGGATATTTCGGCAATATTTCTTATCTTTGCAGTTTGTAACGACTGTTGTGATATTATGAAAAAGCCTTTGAAAATCACCCTTATAGTCCTCGCCTCCATTATCGGATTCGTGCTGCTGCTCCTTGCTGCGGTGTCGCTGTTCGGCGGTTCCATCGCCAAAAACTATGTCAACAAGCACGCCGTCGAGCTCACCGGCCGCCGGGCCGAGGTCGAACATATCGGCCTCAATCTCTTCTCCGGTCATGTGGCGCTCCACGGACTGGCGGTTTATGAGGAAGACGGTGCCGAGAAGTTCGCCGGCTTCGACACGCTCGACGTGGCGGTGTCGCTGCCCAAACTTCTGAGCAAGACTGTCTTTGTCAAGCACGTCACCCTCGCGGGACTCGATGTGCAGGTCCTGCAGGATGGTTCCCGCTTCAACTTCACTTCCCTCCTCGAACATTTCGCCTCCGACTCGACTGAGGAGGAGGTGAAGGACACCACCCCGTCGGGCTGGCTGATTGACCTCCACAACATCCGCATTCAGAGCAACCGCATTTTCTATGCCGACCTCCAGCGCCACAGCCTGTGGGGCATTAAGGAGTTCAGCCTCATCGTACCCGACTTCTGCATCGGCGGCGACAACCAGAACGACGCCGATCTCACCCTCGCCCTCGCCGACGGCGGCTCTCTCAAGGTGGACGCGGCCTTCAACGCCGTCTCCAACGACTTCGACGTGGACCTCAGCCTCGACAACTTCTCTCTCGCCCAAGTCAAGCCATACGTTGTGGACATTGCCTATATCGACCAAATCAAGGGCCGCCTCGCCATCGAAGCCAAGGCGGTGGGCAACCTCAGCAAGATTATGGACATGGAGGTGGCGGCCAAGGTGAAGGCCGAAGACCTCGACATCATCGACAACCACTCTGCCTCGGTGGCCTCTCTCGCCTCCCTCGGCGTGGATGTCACCAAGGTGGTGCTGGGACAGAACCTCTTCGAGATTGGCACGGTGGCGCTTCAGGGCCTCACCGCCCGCTACGAGGTCTTCGCCGACAAGAGCAACACTCTCTCCCGCTTCCTCAAGCCGCAGAAGAAGGAACCCGCCGCCGCCCCCGCCGACTCGGCGGCCGCCCCGGCCAAGGATATGAAACTCACCCTCGCCCGCCTCTCGGTGTCCGATGTCAGCGTCACCTATGCCGACCACACGCTTCCCGAACCCTTCTCTTTCCCCATCACCAAACTCCGCATCGAGTCCGAGAATGTCTCACTCTCGGGCAACAACAGCGCCCGCATCTTCGCCGCCCTCCCCCACGGGGCGCTGGCAGTCATCGACTGGGCCGGCAATATCTCCGACTGGAAGAAGCACCAGTCGCTCAAACTGGTCATCAAGAACCTCCACCTCACCGACCTCAGTCCCTATCTCCTCGCCTCCCTCGGCCAGCCCTTCACCGATGGTGTGTTCAGTTTCACCAGCAACAACACCATCCGCAACAGCCAGCTCGACGGCAAGAACCACATAGACATCTACAAACCCATGGTGGGCAAGTTCCGCAAGGACATCCAAGGCGCCAAACGGCTCCCCGTCCGCGCCGCCCTCTACGTCCTGCGCGACAAGGACGACAAGGTCGTCCTCGACGTGCCGATTGCGGGCAACATCAGCAGCCCCGAGTTCGACTACATGAAACTCGTGTGGAAGACTCTCGGCAACCTCTTCGTGAAGGTGGCCACCTCTCCCGCACGCGCCTTGGGCAACTTGGTCCATGGCGACGATGGCGACATCTTCCTCCCCGTCGATTCCGCCGACCCCGACCTCACTTCGGAGCATCTCTACAAGATTGACAAACTGGCCGAGGTGGTCAAACTCGACGAGTCGCTCTCCTTGGGCATCACTTTCAAGACCAAGCCCACCGAGGACTCGCTACTCCTCGCCAACCGCCAGCGCCGCAACGCCTTCCTCCACGGACACCTCCGCGGCATTGGTCTCGAAGAGTCGCAATATACTTTTGTCTCCGCGCAGCCCGACTCTACGCTCAAGAAGGAGGGCTTCGTCCTCGTCACCGTGCTCAAGGACGACGCTTCCGCTGCCAATGGGTCCCAGCCGCAACCACAACCCGCCCCCCAGCACGCCTCTGCCGGCCGGGTCGAAGACACTGCGCGCAACAACTAACGTCCCCGCATGACTACGCCAAGCAAACTCCTCCTGCTGTTCCTCACCCTGTTCGGCTTCGTCAGAGGGGGCTTGTGGGGCGCGCTGGTTTACTACTGCATGGGCAGCGTGCTTCTCTTCGTCGGGCGGTTTGTCTTCTCGCTGTTCGGCGAGTCGCGCGGCAACCTCTTCGGCCGTGCTTCGTCCGACGAGGTCAACGCCTCGCTCATCGAGCTCATTGCCCTCGTCCTCAGAGCCGACGGCGAGGTGCGCCACTCCGAACTCGACTATGTGAAGCAGTTCCTCCTGCGCAACTATGGTGAGGAGAAGGGGCGGGAGTACCTGCTGCGGCTGCGCGACCTCGTGAAGCCGGACGCGCGTATTGACCTCGCCTCTGTCACCCGCAAGGTTGCCTCCAACACCAACTACGTCACCCGCTACCACCTCGTGGACTTCCTCTTCGGGCT
>DCJB01000003.1:0-676 GCA_002317325.1 Bacteroidales bacterium UBA1711 | reverse complement strand
CGGGCTGGGGCGGTCAGTCCCAGCGGGGCTATTCCGGCGGCTGGGGCGGCTACGCCAACAGTGGCGGCGGCTACGCCGGGCAGAACGCCTACGCCCCCCCAAAGACCGACCCCTACAAGGTGCTGGGACTCGACTCCTCCGCCACCGACGACGAGGTGAAGAAAGCCTATCGCAGCCTCGCCAAGAAGTACCATCCCGACAAGGTGGAAGGCATGGGCGAAGAGGTCAAGAAGGCCTCCGCCGACCAGTTCCGCAAAATCAACGAAGCCTACGAGCAAATCAAGTCCGCCCGCAGCATGAAGTAGTGCAAGATAAGCGAAGCCTACGAGCAAATCAAGTCCACCGCAGCATGAAGCAGCCCCCCATCTCGCCCGTTCATCCGATTGTTAGATAAGTCTAAATTCTAAATTGCCTACTTGGCGTTCACCTTTCGGCGGATGAGTTTGTTGAATGTCTCGTCTTTCCCCGTCAATAACTCAACCAGTTTATATACGGTTGTAGCAGGGTTGTGTTTATGGAAGCACTTGTCTTGGAATACTTGGCATTGTGCCTTCGCATAGCGTATGGCCAACTCTTCGCTGCCTCCGCATTCGAGCAGCCGCTGCCTCATCAGTGGGTCGTTCTTCCGATATTTTGTGTAGCTCTTGTCGCACATCTTTATTCGGTTAACGATGAC
>DCJB01000050.1:808-3012 GCA_002317325.1 Bacteroidales bacterium UBA1711 | reverse complement strand
TTAGCGGATTGACTTGTACAGTTCCTCTCTCGGAATCAGTGTGTAGGGCATCGCTTTCTGACGCTGCGGTGGAATTGAGTGGTAGTAGTCAAGCTGTTCCCGCAGCCGTTGGCGGAGGCTGTCGGTCACTTCGCGGGCTTGGTCGGCGCATCCGCAGGCCCGGTAGCATTCGGCCACGGAGGCGGCAATCTGCACGTCTTGCACCTGCCCCAGCGGAATCTCCCGCCGTGTGCGGTCCAGCACAAATGCTGCCTTGTCGCAGTCGCCCTCGGTGGCCAACCCTGCCGAGAGGGCGATGATGTCCTTCCAGTACATCTCCAAGAACTTGCAGCCTACCTCATCCACATACACCCCCTCGAGGCTGCTCCAGCGAAGCCCCTCGCCTAAGTGGCGCAGGAAAGGCCCAGTCGCCACGCTGTCGCACGGCTCCTCCCGCAGCCGGTAGGCCATGCCTTCCAACTGCATCCGCCCCTCAAACAGCCCGCCGAACTGGTTGTAGGCATAGTGGGTGAAATATACCGCCCCCCCCCGTGTGAGGGTCTGGTCCAACAGCCCGAAGAAACGCTCGCCGCCTATCAGCCCGATGTTCTCTACCCGCACATCTAATCGCTCCCCCTCTACGCTCTGTAGGTACCACAGTGGAAAGGTGTCGTTGTCTCCGTAGCAGAAGAGCACCGTCCCCCGGGGATTGTGGTCGCACGAGTTGAGGATGTTGGCACCCGCATCGCGGGCAATGTAGCGGCCGCTGCGGTCGTGGTCGTCCCAGTTCTGCCAGGCCATCAGCAGCGGCACCGCCATCAGCAAAGCCCCCGCCAGCCCCAGCGCCGTCCCGCTGTGTCGGACGCGTGCCGCCAGCCTGGCCAGTCCCGCAGCGCCAAAGGCAATGAATAGGGCGAAGGCGTAGAAGCTGAGTATGTACGCATAGTCGCGCTCGCGTGGTTCGTAGCAGGGATGGTTCAGATATACCGACAGCAGCACGCCCCCCGTCAGAAAGAGGGCCGCCGCACAGCCCAAGGCCCGCTTGCGGTCCATCAGCTCGACCACGCCCCAAACGCCCAAGAGTAGGGGCAGCAGATAATAGACGTTGTGCCCCGCCGTGGGTAGGCTGGGTGGTAGCGGCTGCGCCGTGCCCACCAACAGGCGGTCTATCGGACCTATGCCGGTGATAAACTGCCCGTTCTGCGGCGAACCGTAGCCCTGCCGGTCGTTATATCGGCCCGAAAAGTTCCACATCAGATAGCGCAGGTACATATAGGTGAACTGATAGGAGCCGAAGAACCTAAGATTCCCCGCTATGTTGGTGTCGCCTCCGTTCCAGCCCGAATTGTAGAGGGCGTCGTTGGCGTGGTGACGCCACATACGCGGGTAGAGCGGCGCCTTCTCGTAACGCTCGCGGGTCAGATAGCTCTTGAAGCCGGCGGCAGTGGCGGGACGGCACTGGTTGATGGGCGTGCCGGCGGAGGCGCGTATGGGTATGATGAGGTAGGGAGACAGCCCTATGGCAAAGAAGAACAGCAGCATGGGCAGCAGCCGCACCAAGCCCCGCCGCTCCCGCCGCCCCGCCGTGCCACAGGCGCGGTAGAGGAAGATCAGAAGCAGTGCCGGCAGGGTGAGCAACGTCAGCAGGTGGGTGCACACGCCTATCCCCGCCAATAGCGCCGTCAGCAGCAGCCACCGCTGCGCCTCGCGGCGGTCGGTGCAGTGGTGCCACCTCAGCATGGCCCACACCATGGCCGCCGCAATGAGCATGGCCAAGCTATATACCTCGCTCTCCACCGCCGAGAACCACGCTGTGTCGCAGAATAGATAGCACAAAGCACCCACCGCAGCACCAAGTCGCAGCCCCCGCGGCCGTCTGTGGTCGAAGTCGAGCAGCAGCACCGTCCAAAAGAGCAACGCCACCGTCAGACCGCCTGCCACCGCCGAAAGGGCGTTGCAGCAGCGGGCAACCGCCTGTGCGTCTCCGCACGCAAGCCACGAGAAGGCGTGCGCCAGCAACTGGTAGAAAGGGGCTCCTGGCGGATGCCCCACTTCTAAGCCCGCCGACACAGCAATAAACTCGCCGCAGTCCCAAAAACTGACTGTGGGCTCCATGGTGAGCAGATACACCGCCGTGGCGGCGGCTCCCAACAACCACCCCGCTACCAGTTCACCACGGCCTTGTTGAATATATCGTCGCATAACTCTTTCACTATTTCCTCCAC
>DCJB01000050.1:0-593 GCA_002317325.1 Bacteroidales bacterium UBA1711 | reverse complement strand
TCTTCTTTCACGTTCAGCGGTGTCTGCGACGAAAACTTCATCATCAGTTCGTCGTACAGCTTCTGGCTTAACATCGGGTTCACCGTGGAGGCATAGTTCGGAAACTGCTTTATGGACACCGTCTTCGCCCCTAAGGGTATGGAGGCGCCCGTGAACGAGTAGCCCCCCGTGCATCCACCCGCTACCAGTAGGCACACCAGCACTGCGCACCAGGACCACGTCCGCCGAAAGCACACCCCCCAGCCGAAAGACTGAAGTTCTCGGAATATCCGGCCCTCCCTGTTGCTTCCGTCTCTCCAGCTCTTCTGCGAACACTGCCGCTCCTGTGTCAAAGACAGCCGGTTAAGCATTCTGCGAGTCATGGTCTATATGCACCTCGTCCTCTAACTGCCACAGCATATAGGACGATTGCTGCTCCATATACTCCAAAACAGCCACTTTCTGCACCAAGTCGGTGACGGAACTGATTTCTGCCACCAAGTCGTCAATCTTCTTTTTCAAGTTGTTATCTAAGTTCATCGGTCAAAGGTTTATGGTGCAAAGTTACGCAAAAAAACCGACATTCCGCACTCCCGCAACCTTTTTCTCTCCCT
>DCJB01000045.1 GCA_002317325.1 Bacteroidales bacterium UBA1711 | reverse complement strand
CACCGACCTCTCCTTCTCCCCCGCCCTCGTGAGCGCCGCCATGGCCACCTTCTCGCCCATAGAAGACATGAAGATACAGCTATCGGGCAAATACGTCGGCAGCCAGTATTTGGACAACACCTCCCGCGACTGCTACCGCCAGCCAGCCTACTGGCTGCTTAACCTCAAGGTGGGCTACACGTGGCATCTGTGCGGCGAGCGCGAGATAGAGGCCCAGATAGCCGCCAACAACCTGCTCAACCGCCAGTACCGCATAGGGGCCTGGGCGGGCGACGACTACTGGGACGGCTACCACCACTACTGCGGCTGGTACCAGCAACCCGGTTTCAACCTCACCGCCCGCCTCGCCCTCCGGCTCTGAGGCCGAGGCAGTCAATTCTGCGGGGAAAGAAATTTTGATTAACTCGCTTTTTTTAGGTATTTTTGCAGGTGGAAAAACTAAGCCTATCTCGAAATGAAGAGGTGTATTCTACTCATTACCACCATTGTATTCTCTTTAACACTGTGGGCACAACAGCCCGACGACAACGATGGCGGCACGTTCTCCGAGACCACGCCCGACGGGGCGACGCTCTATTATGAGGTGCTGGACGAGAACGCCCGCACGGTGGCGGTGGTGCCGCAGCACGGCCGCATCCCCCGTTACGACCAAATGCCCTCGGGGCGCATTGACATTCCCAACACCGTCACCCACAGCGGAGTGCTCTATATCGTGGCCGAAGTTGGCGACTACGCCTTCCAAGGATGCCAGGAGGTGACGGCCGCCAGCCTTCCTCCGTCGCTCAAACGCATAGGCAACTACGCTTTTGCGGGCTGCACAGGTTTGGCTTCCGCCGACCTCGCCCGCCTCTCCAACCTCGCCGAGGTAGGCAGTTCGGCATTCTTCAACTGCGCCGCTTTGGGCGGCCCGCTCAACGTCCCCGACCGGGTGAAGACCGTCGGCAGCTTTGCCTTTGCGGGCTGCGCGGCGCTCACCTCGCTCCACCTGCCCGAGGGCTTAGAGACTATCGGCAGTTCGGCATTCAAAGGCTGTTCAGGCCTCCGCGGCAGCGTGACCGTCACTCCGCGGCTCTCCCGCATTGGCAACAACGCCTTCGCCGGCTGCGAGCGCCTCACGTCCATCCAGTTCTACGGCGGAGACTACCTGACGATGGGCAGTCCCTCCGCCCCCGTCTTCGCCAATTGCACGGGTATTACCTCGCTGACCATCGGCGAGAACGTGAGCGTTATTCCCGACAACGCATTCAAGGGCTGCACAGGGCTGCGCGACATGACGCTTCCCCGTCGGCTGAAACGGATTGGGAACTCGGCTTTCTACCAGTGTTCGAGTCTCGAGGGTGGGCTCATCCTTCCTAACGGCGTCACCTTCGTGGGAGGATCGGCATTCTTCGGCTGCACCAGCCTCACCACGCTGAGGCTCAACAACCGACTCACCACCATAGAACCCTACTGCTTCTGCCAGTGCACCTCGTTGGAGGGGCCGCTCATCCTGCCCGAAGGCATTGAGACCGTGGGGAGGGCGGCTTTCAAGGGCTGCACGGGCATGGAGGGACAGCTCTTGCTGCCAGCGAGCTTGAAAGAGGTGGGGAGCGAGGCTTTCTGCGGCTGCGTGAAACTCAGCGGCACCATAGCCATACCCTCGGGCGCTGCCTTGGTGGGCAACCGCGCCTTTGCCGACTGTGCCGACCTGTCGGCTGTGGAATACGGCGCTGTCGAATGCCGCTCGATGGGCGGCATGGGGCAAGGGGCTTTCAGCGGCTGCACGGGTATCACCTCCGTCGTCATCCTTCAGGGCGTGAAGACCATCCCCGCCAACGCCTTTGCCGGCTGCGAGAACCTCCGCGGCACCATTGCCGTCCCCGAGGGTGTCACCACCATCGGCGCTTTCGCCTTCAGCGGCTGCGGCAAGATAGAGGGCGTGGAACTGCCAGAGGGGCTGACGACTATCAAGGCGTCGGCTTTCAACGGCTGCGCCGCACTATCGGTCCTCTCCGATTTTCCTGCCACCCTCGCCAACATCGGGAGCAAAGCCTTTGCCGACTGCTCCAGCCTGTCGGTGCTGAGTCTGCTCGGTTTTCCGCCGCAGATAGAGCCGACCACCTTTCAGGGTGTCAGCCCCATCGTACCTGTGCGGGTGCCGTGCAACGCTCTTGCCGCCTTCCAGCGTCACGAGCAGTGGGGCCGCTTTTCCAACATCGTAGGCACACACAGCGAGAACCGACTGCGCGCCCACAGCAACGACTCGGACATGGGTACGGCGCGCATAGTGCAAGCCAACGGGTGCGGCACGCCCAAGGCGGTAGTGCAGGCCGTGGCCAACGAGGGATTCCATTTTGTGGCATGGGCCGACGGCTGCGAAGAGAACCCCCGCACGCTCATAGTCACCAGCGACACCTTGATGGAAGCCATCTTCGACACCGGCTATACAGTAGCCATCGCCGCCACGAGCAACGACGGCTCGTTGGGTATGGTGATGGGCGGCGGCGACTATCAGGCTGGCGATACCGCCGAACTGATTGCCGTGGCATTTGCCGGCACCACCTTTGCGGGGTGGAGCGACGGGGAGAAACAGAATCCCCGCTATGTGGCTGCCAAGGCGGACGGCAAGTACCTTGCCCTGTTTGCCTCGCCTCATGCCCCTGCCACGGCAGAGTCAGCCGACACTGCGCTGGTCCGTGAGGCTGAGGAGTACCCCTTGGCGGTTGACGGAATGCACATAGTGGTGTCCTCGGTGAGAGGGCACCGAGTGGAGATATACGACGATTACGGGCGTCGCATTGCTGCCGACGACGAGGCTTCAGACCGGTTTGTGTTCCGTGCCAAAGAGCCGGGCAACTACCTCATCCGTATAGACGGCGGCGAGACCCGCCGGGTGGTAGTGGCAGCAGAAGAAGAGGAAGAATAGGCCGTCCGCCGATGAGAAAAGCCTCCGCCGGCAGCAGCAGATGAACCGGCGGAGGCTTTTGTGTGGGGCAGCCAAGAGACCCGGCTTACTGCCCTTTGGGCGAGAGGAGGTCTCTGCCCGAAGTGAGGTATTGCACCGCTTGGAGATAGCCTGGGTCCATCTCCTTCATCACCATGTAGTAGTACCTCTGTCCGAAGAGGTGGTTGGCGATAAGGGCTTTGTGGAGGTAGCGCATATACTGGTCGGAGTGGCGGACGCGGTCGGGGTTGGCTGCCTCGGCGGCGGAGTCGCGCACCACCTCGAAACTGGCTGCGAAGGCCTCGAAAAGGCTGTCGATGCCCAATTGTCCGTAGGAGGTGCAGAACACTTCGTAGGAGGCGCAGAGAGGCTCTTGGCGATGGCGGTCGGCCCACTCCTGCGAGAAGCGGCGGAAGAGGTGCTTCTTGTTGCAATCCATGTAGAAATCGGAGAGCTTGGTGGTGTCGATAGGCACAAAGATGTCGGGCAGAATGCCGCCGCCGCCATAGACGATGCGTCCCGAGGCGGTCTTGAACTTGAGCGAGTCGGGCAGGGTGATAGAGTCCATGGTCAGCAGTTCGCCGTGTTGGTAGCGTCGGAGAATATCGCGGTCGTAGTCGTCGGTGCCATTCTCGTAGGGTTTCTGAATGCAGCGTCCCGAGGGGGTGTAGTAGCGGGCAGTGGTGAGGCGAATCTGTCCGCCGTCGTTCAACGGGAAGACGCGCTGGACGAGACCTTTGCCGAAACTGCGGCGGCCGATGATGACCCCGCGGTCCCAGTCCTGCACAGCCCCGCTGACAATCTCGGAGGCTGAGGCCGAGCTTTCGTCAATCAGCACGGCCAGCCGTCCTTTGCGGAACGAGCCGACGAAGCTGGAGCGGAAGTCCTGCCGCTTTTGGGCGCGTCCCTGTTGATAGACCAGCAGCCGGCGTGGGGAGATGAACTCGTTGGAGAGGGCGCAGGCAGTCTCAAGGTAGCCGCCGCCGTTGCCCCGCAGGTCGAGGATGAGGCAGGTCATGCCCTCATTCTTGAGTTCCTTGACGGCATGGCGGAACTCGTCGAGGGAATTGCGGGCGAAGCGTAGCAAGCGGATGTAGCCGATAGTGTCGTCCACCATGAAATAGGAGTCGATGGAGCGGATAGGCACATCGTCGCGCTTGAGGTGGAAGGTGAGAGTGTCGGCATATCGCAGCACCTGCACATCCACGCCAGTACCCTTGGTGCCGCGCAGCCGCTTGAAGACGAAATTGTTGTTGATAGAGTCGCCAGTGGCGGGGGCGCCGTCGATACGGATGATTTTGTCGCCCCGCTGCATTCCGGCCTTGTCGGCGGGGCCGGTCTCGATGATGTCGCTGATGCTGATAGTGTCGGAGACGATGGCAAACATGATGCCCACCCCCACGAAGTTGCCGCGCAGACTCTCGTTGGTGCGGTCCACCTCTTTGGCGGGTATATAGATGCTGTGGGGGTCGAGCGAGCGGAGCATTTGACGGACGGCCTCCTCGGAGAGTTTGTCGGCGTTGGGTTCGTCAACGTAAGAACCCTCGATGAGGCTGAACACCTCGGAAATGCGCCC
>DCJB01000065.1 GCA_002317325.1 Bacteroidales bacterium UBA1711 | reverse complement strand
CCCAATCGCTCCTTCTTGATGTTACAAGAAAAGACGAAGTGTTGGAAATGCTTGCGAAACAGGCCGATGATACCTTTGACCACGTTGTGGAATGGCAGTTGATGACACTTCACGAAAGGCTGAGGTCGAAGCATCGTGAGACGTTTTGGATTTCGGTTGACAACAAGGAGATAGCCGGAAAGGAACACTTCCGCTATTCTTACATTGAGCACACCCGCAACCCTAATATTGCCGAGTTCGACAATCTCATCATGCAGCAGTATATCTCATTGGAGCTTCTGCTGAACAGGCCGAGCGGACGTGGCGACACCTGGAATTTCAAGATAAAGGACAGAGCGATGCCCCTGTTGTTCCCGGAGTCATATCTGTACAAGTTGGACCCGAACTCCCAGCCGCTCAGGGGGCCGCTACCTCAATAGGTCGGGGAGGCGGCCGCCAACCAATAGTGCTTCAGCATCACCTCCGATAGGTGCGAACAGCCGTCCGCACGGGGGGGGTGGCCTTTGTGCGGACGGCTGTTTTTTGCTGCGGGGGGCGGGTGGGGCTTATTTCTTCTCTTCGGCGGCTTTTTGGCCGGGGTGGAGGTAGGGGCTTACGCCGGTGAGGGTGCGGAGGAATGCCGAAATGGCCTTCACTTGGTCGTCGCTGAGGGTCTTGCCCAGCTCATACTTGCCCATAGCGCGCACCGCGTCCTCTATGGTCTCAAAGGTGCCGTCGTGGAAGTAGGGGGCGGTGAGCTCGAGGTTGCGGAGGGTGGGGACTTTGAATTTGTGGAGGTCGGCGTCGTTCTTGGTGTAGCCCTTCAGGCCGTCGTCGTCGCTGTTGTACTCAATCTTGGGGTCGCGGTCGGCAAAGTAGTTGCCGAAGATGTCGAGCCGCTCGAAGCTCTGCCCGCCCATGGCGGCGCCGGTGTGGCAGGTGGCGCAGGCGTTTTCCTTGAATGCCTCGTAGCCTTTGAGTTCCTGCTCATTTATGGCGGCCTTGTCGCCCTTCAGATAGCGGTCGAAGCGGCAGTTGGGGGTGACGAGCTTCTTCTCAAACTCGGCGATGGCCGAGGTCACGGTCCACTGGGTGAGACCCTGGCCGGGATAGAGGGCCTCGAACTCCTTGACGAGAGCCTTGTCGGCCTTGAGGCGTTCCACAATCTGGTCCCATGTCTGGTCGCCCATCTCCACGGGGTTGGTGGCGGGGCCTTCGGCCTGTTCGCGCAGGTCGGCGGCGCGGCCGTTCCAGAACTGGCGGACGTACAGAGCCGAGTTATAGACCGTTGGGGCGTTCACGCCGCCCACCAGTCCGTTGATGCCGTCGGAGACCCGCTCGCCGGCGTCGGCGCCGCCTTCCTCGAGGATGTGGCAGCTGGCGCAGTTGAGGCTGCCGTCGAGGGAGATTCGCTTGTCGTTGAACAGCCGCTCGCCGAGGTCGGCCCGGGCGGAGTCGTAGTCCACGCGGTCGGGCAGGGCGCACACGGGTTCGTCGCTGCCGCGGCGCTCGCGTATCCAGGCGGCGAGGATGCTCTTCTCCTTCTTGTTGAAGCCTGTGCCCCAGTGAATCATCTTATACGACGTCATGGGCATGGTGCCGTAGGTCACCGAGTGGTCGAGCATGGAGAGGGTGACTTCGCTCACGCTGTCCATATTGGCCAAGCCGGCGGCCAGGTCGGTGAATGCCACGGCGTGGAGGCAGTGCTCTTTGATTTGCGGCCCGATGACGGGGAGCTTGGCGTAGAACGGCAGCTCGGGCTCTTGCGAGTGGCACACGAAGCAGTCGTTCTGTTGGAGGATGGCCATCACCTGCTCCGAAGCCGGGGCATCGGGGATGGACTTGCGGAAGGCGAAGCGGTAAACGGCCACAGCCGCAGCCGCCACAAGCAGCACGATGACTGCAATTTTCAGAAACTTCTTCATAGCGGATTGTGTTTGTTGATATATGTTTACTAAGGTTTGGCGGTGTAAGTGTGGAGGCTGTGGCGGGCCGAGGGCAGGTAGTTTACGCCATACCACGTCACCTGCATGGCGAGGAAGGCGGCCAGAGTGGCCGCCGTGGCCCAGCCGCGGCGGCAGCGGGCGGGCAGGTGGGTGCCGGCGAGGGTGAGCAGCCATGTGGCCGCCGCCCAGCACTCCTTGGCGTCCCACGTCCAGTAGTCGCCCCATGCGGCCTTGGCCCACACGGCGCCGCACAGCATACCCAGCAGCAGCAGTGACGACGCGGTGGCCAGCAGCCGCCCCGCCAGTCCTTCGGGCAGCCGCTTCAGCCAGTGCGACAGCACACTCAGCACCAGTGCGATGGCCAGCAGCGAATAGGAAATCATATAGATGATGAGGTGTGGCACGAACCACAGGCTGCGCAGCGCGGGCATGAGTGTGCCGAACCGTATGCGGGCCAGCGACAGCAGGGCAAACACCGCCGCCAGCGCCGCGGCGGCGGGCAGCACCCAGCGGCTCTCCCACGTGCGCCGCAGCCCCGCCACGGCGGCCAACGCCATCAGCGTCATGCCTGCCCACACGGCCGGCAGCCACGGGTCGCGCACCACTTTCAGCACGCTGTAGCGCCCCTCGGCGCGGTCAAAGTCAGACTGGTAGATGCGGTATCCCTTCCACCGGCAGGGGTGGTTCACGCTCGTAGTCATCGGCCGTCCGTCAACCATCAGGCGGCTGCTGTACTGCTTGGGGCTTTTCCCGTCGGGGTAGTAGTCTGTGCGGAACTCCACCAACCGCACCTCGAAGGGCAGGGGCAGGGTTTCGCCCCGGGCGGTGACGGCATAGTGAGTCGGCTTGTCGGCCGTCGCCGCCAGCTGGCCGCTCTCGGTGTCGGCGGCGCCGAAGCTTCCCGCCACCAGCACGACAAACAGGCCCGCATGACTGCCCCACGAGGCCAGCGACCGCCCCCTGCCGCGTCCCGTGCAGCAGCCGCCCAGCGCCAGCGCAGCCGCCAGCACCAGCGCCAGCCAGCCCCAAGAGCGGAAGAGGTCGAGTTTCCAAGTCCCCTCCACCGCCAGCGCGGCCGCCATCAACAGCAGCAGCGCCGTGGCAAAGGCACGTCCGTAGAGCAGCGAGCGCAGCCTCGAATCGGGCAGCGACAAGGCGCACCAGGCCGCACCCGCCGCAAAGGCGGCTGCCAACAGCAGCGAAAGCGGCCACTCATAGAGGCTCAAGTCAATCATCGTTCTGCCCTATAATGTTAGACCAAAAACGTTTGCAGCGAATCATGCGGCGTCCGCCGCCCCCGATTCCCTCTGCAAAGATACCAATTCCTCTCGAATTGGCAACATAAAATACACTATTTTTTGCAAAAAAAGTCCGCCCCCGCCCGTCCTTCATCCTTCCCCGTGGCTTCCCGCCTGTCTCTCCCTGCGCTCCCTCCTCGCCTCTCTCTCTGTCCGCTCCTCGCCCCCTCTCCGTAGGCAGTCCTTTTTCGTCATGCAGTCGGAGGACCGAGGAGGGTGAACAGAGTGGATGGGGTACGGAGAACTGGGTGTGTCAGCGAAGGGCGGGGTGAGAACTGCGGAGGTGCTGCAAATGGTGGACGGATGCCCGTGGTGTGCACAGTGCGAGTATTGGAAAAGTAAAAAAAAACGGTTCCGCAACCACACGAGCTGCAGAACCGCTTTGATAATAGAGTACTCTTTATAGCGAACCAGAAGCGTTCAGCTCCCAAACCAAACAGACAACGGAGCAGATGACGTTGATTGGCACGCCGAACATACTTTGAAGACTTTACTGCTGTTAATCCTCAATATTGATGGAACAATTGAGGACTCTGCCAGTGAGATTGCGTGTGTTATTCGTGGTCTTTGTCCACAACGTATCGCTATTATTACCGTAGATTGTCAGCGTGAATCCTTCTTGCAAGGTGCTGGGAACCGAAAAGTAAACAGTCTTCGGAGTACTGCTCAAGCTGACGCCCGGATTAAATCCCCCACCAGGTATGAGCGTGTATAGTGCAGGGTAAGACGTATCAGACGGCAACTGCAACTTTGTTGAGCAAGTAATCTTCTTAGCCACAGTGCCTTGTGGACCAGTAATGTTAAGTTTTAAAACAGGGGCATAAGTCATAGAGCCTATTTCTGTGCCGTGGCCTGTTCCGTAGATATAGGGCTTATATGTTCCGTTCCGATAGTCGATTTTAACAGTGCTTTGCGTCAAATCGACATTAGTACCTGTGCCGGGGAGTGTGATACCAAAAGCGCCTGCCACAGCCATTAATTTCTGTGAATTGAAAGCACTCAAGTCAACGCTTCGTGGGTTAAAGGGGTTGGGGATTCGACCTCTTAGGTCGTACATTCTGCTAAGACCATACAATCTTTCAGCAGCCGATAACATGGACTCGTTGACAGTCGGGGAATAAATGACGTGATAGGAGCTCATATCAGGCAGAGGAAGTCCTCTGAATTGAGCCTCATTACCATTTCGAGAAGAAACGCTGAAGGCACTAATACCTGTATTATTGAAAATCCACAATAAATCATCGGCTTCCCATTCGTAGCTAACACTTTCAGATCCCAAAGTGGGAGTAACTTTTGATCCGGAATCCCCGATTGTGGCAGTGAGGGTAATCATCCTGCTGTCATCAACAGTAGTGGTTTCCGCTTCTTTCTTACAGCCAGCCAGCAACAAAAGTGCGGCTGCAACATACATTAACTTTTTCATAGTTACCTCTAATTTTAGATGTTACAGTTGAAAGTCTTCTATTACACCATCACCAAGTACAACATTTCCTGTTCCGATAGGACGACTACCGCTTGCGACAAAAAACTTGGCGTTGGCCTCATTCTGTTTTAGCACCTGAAATTCCGGGGCTTGATAATTGTTTGTTTTTTTCATTGTTATTTATTTTTCGTTAGAAATAAATTTTTCAGTTTATATACCTCAACCAATTAATAAGCAGATGATTAACCGAAGAAATCTGCTGCTTATCGCTGTACTCAACACGGCGCTAAGATACTGCTTTTTTTTCATATACTATTTTTTTTGCGTAAAAAAAAACGATTTTAACTTTTGGGGCGTTCCCTTCAGAAAGCGAATAGAGGGAAGATGTGGTTGATGTTCCAGCCGCACCTGAGCGTGTTGGTGACGTGGTTGCCCTCGCCCGTCTTGAGGAAGTTGAGGGCGAACTGCCCGATGGACGCGAAGTTACCCTTGTCCGCATCCTCGAACTTGGCTGTAAGGCGGCTGATGTCTGTCAGGCGTTCGGCATCCTCTCCCATCGTCCCCTGATTGCCCTTGTGGGGCAAGGTGTGGCCGGCATTGCTGTCCGGTGTCTTTTTGTGAATAATTAGTCGTTCAGCGCCCTCCGGGGTTGATGACAACCTCTCTCTGATCGATCATAACGTAATTTTTGCGAACAGTTTCGTGCGTTGCCCCTGCCTCCGCCCATTTTTTTTCTTGCTAATTTGGCAAAGTTTTGTATCTTTGCAAAAAATTTGTATCATTCATTTTCACTCATGCGTAAGATATTTATTCTTCTGGCGATGGCCCTGCCGCTGCTTGCAGGCGCGCAGACTACGGCTCATCAGGGTATTAGGGTTTCTGAGAATCAGGGCACTATCGACTGGTCCAAGGTGAAGGCGGAAAACCGCCTCGACTTCATATATGTGGAGGCCGCCAAGGGGGCCACGGTTGTGGACGCCCGCTGCGGCGCCAATATCGACCAGGCCCGCAAGGCCGGCTTCAAGGTGGGCGCATTCTTCTCCTACGACCGCCACTTCTCGGCCCAGGGGCAGTTCGACAACTTTATGGCCGCCGTCAAGGGCCACTCCACCGACCTCCTGCCCGTGGTCTCCATCATCCCCGACGAGCCGTACAACATCAATATCAAGCGGGTGGATATGCTCCTCCAGCTCTTGGAGAAGGAATACCGCAAGAAGCCGATTATCTATACCACCATGGAGGCCTACCTCAAACTCTTCTGCCTCGAGCGCTACGCCTCCTACCACGTCTATATTGCCAACTACGGCCTCCAGTTCCCCACCACCCGCTACACGCTGTGGGAATATACCGACCGCGAGCAGGTGAGCGGCATACTTGAGTATGTGCCGGCCATGAAGCTGCATCCCACCTATTTTGAAGGCGTGCTCAAACGCTGACCGTATAACTGATAGTTCCGAGAATATGAAGAAGTTACTTTTGGCCGCATTGCTTCTCGGCTGCTGCGCCGCGGCGCAGGGGCAGGGGCAGGTGGTGCTGTCCGGCAGTTTGGGTTTTTCGAGGTCGGGCGCTGCCTACAGCGTGAAGGGCAGCGAGGCTTACGCCGCTTCGGCCGCTTCGGCCCTGCCCGACGGCAGGACGTTCGTTGTGGCCCCCCGCGTGGGCTATGAGTTCCCCGGCCAGTGGCTTGAGGTCGGCGTGGGCGGCGGCTATTCCAACAGACTCTACGACTACGAGACCGGCACCAACAGCAACGAGCGGGGCGAGTGGGTGAAGCTGTCCGACATCTGCGAGAAGGGGCATACCTTTTCGGTGTCGCCATACGTGCGGACCCGCTGCTTTGCGGTGAGGCGGTTTGCGTTCATGGTTCAGCTTGCCGCCGAGTGGCAGTTTGGCAAGGGGAACCTCACGGAGACCGAACAGAAGGCCAACGGCACCGGGGCGGTGGTGAGCAGCTACGACACCAAGAGCCGCGGCTTTGTCATGCGGATGATGCCTGTGCTGCAATATAGGTTCAACCACCATTTCCGCATGGACCTCTTCCTCGATGCGGTTTCGGTGGCATACAGCCGTGCTACCACCACCACCTACGGCCGCAACAGCGCCGAGGAGACGGGGCAAGTGGTCACAGGCGGCTTTGATATGGGACTCAATGGCTCGGGTTCTGCCCTCGCCACCGTGGGCTTCTCCTATCAGTTTTGAGCGTTGCTTATTGGAAGAACAGGCGCAACGGAACAGTCTGACGGTTCGGTTGCGCCTGTTTGGTGTTGAGAACTGCTTTAGAGCGCTTCTGTCTCTGCCTCGGAGAGCCCTGTAAGTTGGGCTATTTGGGCAGTCGGCAGTCCGGCTTGCTTCATCTGCTTTGCGATGGCGCGGGCTTTCGACAGTTCGCCTTCGGCACGTCCTTCTT
>DCJB01000088.1:45382-57263 GCA_002317325.1 Bacteroidales bacterium UBA1711 | reverse complement strand
TCTGTTGACACAGCCCAACGACGCTGTACTTTCAAATCAAGATGTCAAAGAACCGACTCTGTTTGTTGACCTGTCAATTCACGCGAAAAACATCGCAACAGCAGTAGCTGCATATTGATAAATAGGTATAATCAATTAGCAAGGTAAAGTAAATTAGCAAGATGCTGAAAATGGCAGAACTACAGCACACGAATTAATGTCCCATGCGCCTGCCACTACATAATTACAACTATCAGTCCGATGCACGGCTGGTGGCCGACCTGCTCGCCAACAACGAGCAGGCGGTGCAGTATCTCCTCTATGAGCAGTACAACCCGCTGCTGAAGCACAACGCCCAGAAGGCCGCGGGTGGAAAACCCGTGGAATATGACGACCTGGTGCAGGAACTCTACCTCTACCTCAGCGCCAACAACTGGGACAAGCTGCGCCGCTATGATGCCCGGCAGCCCTTCGTCAACTGGTTCTCGGTGGTGTCGTACCGCTTTTTCAAAGATTTTTCGCGTTCGATGATAGATTCCGGACAGCAGATGCCTATTTCCTCTATGAACGACCAACCCGAGAGCTCCCCGGACGACGCCATGACGATGACTGGCACCATCCTGATGGACATCCGTGCGGCACTGGCCAAACTCTGGCCCCCCCGCGACCGCCAAGTCCTCGAAGCCCTGCTGCTGCACGACGAAACTCCCGAAGATGTGGCCTCCCGATACAACATTTCAGTCGATAACCTCTACAATATCAAACGCCGCACATTAGCCAAACTGGCACAATTGTTAATCGCATACAAATGAAGCACTCAGACATTATTTCCGACGAACTGCTGACCCGATACCTCAGCGGCAATGCGACCCCCGAAGAAGAGGCCGCGGTGCTCGACCATGCCGCCGCTTCGGACGAGAACGCCGAGGATCTGCTCCATATCGCCGCCGCCGTCCGCACCCAGCAGCGGGCCGAGCAGCCCCCGCGCCGCACCTCCCGCCCCCTCTACTGGGCCGCCGCCGTGCTGATGCCGCTCCTTGTTGCTGGGGCAGGATTTCTTTTCTTCGACTCCAATCCCGGATCTGACGGGGGCTTCGCCGCACCCATCACGGCCGAAGCAACCACATACGACTCCACCAAAACCACTCCCGCACAGTCTGAAGCACTCAGCCGGCACCAGGTGCAGCAGCCCCACGCCTGCCGCTTGGAACGCCAGCAGCGCCTCACCGCCGCCCAAGGCGTTATCCACTATGCCGACAGCACCCCTGCCGACACCTATTCCCATTGCCTTAAATCCATCACATTATGATACAACGCATTTTCAAACCGTTCCTGCTGGCAGCCCTGCTGCTGCCCGCCCTCTGCGCCTGGTCGCAGAACAAGTCTTTCACCTCCGTCGGCAGCCTCAACATCGTCAAGGAGGTCAAGCCCCCCATCCTCCAACTCCAGGGGCAGATAGCCTTTGTGGAGCCCTCGGGCAACCGCGCCATCGACGCCAACGAGCATTGCTCGCTCCGCCTCACCGTCAAGAATGTGGGCATGGGCGACGGCATCGGCCTCACGGGCAAGATACGCGTCGCCGGCAACATCCCCGGCATCTCCTTCCCCAAGGTGACGCTCCCCACCCTCAAGGTGGAAGCCTCCCAGACCGTGGAGTTCCCCATCACCGCCGACATGAACACCATCGACGGCATCGCCGAGCTCTACCTCAGCATCGAGGAGCCCAACGGTTTCGGCACCCCCGAATATCCCGTCACCCTCCCCACGCGCGCCTTCGTGGCCCCGATGGTGGAATTCCGCGGCCATATTGTGGAGAGCGGCGCCGCCGTGCTGAGCAAGATGAATCCCTTCCGCCTGCAGGTGCTGGTGCAGAACACCGGTCATGGCGACGCCGAGCAGGTGAATGCCAGCCTCCAACTGCCCGAGAATGTGCTGCTGGTGGGCCAGGAGGGCAGCCTCACCAACGCCACCCTCAAGTCGGGCGAGAGCCGCACCCTCACCTATTCGCTCATCATCACCCAGAAATACGCCTCCAGCACCCTGCCCATCACCGTGGCCCTCAGCGAGCGCTACGGCCGCTACAGCAAGAACGGCCGCATCAACCTCGAAGTGGGCGAGGCGGGTGAGGCGACGGCTATGGTGGTCAATGCCAACGAAGACCCAACCCGTCAGGTGGTGGTGGCCTCGCTGGTTTCGGACGTGGACGAGAACATCCCCGTGGCCCAGGGCACGAATGCCAACACCCATGTCATGATTGTCAGCAACCAGCGGTATGCCAACGAGGCGGATGTCAGCACAGCCCTCAACGACGGCCGCATGATGCGCCAATACTGCATCAAGACCCTCGGCATCCCCGAGAGCCAGGTGAAGATTTGCGAGAATCAGACCTACGCCCAGTTGCGTGCCGACGTCGAGAATTTCGCCCGCACCATCCGGGTCAACGCTGGCGACCGCTTCATCTTCTTCTATTTCGGCCACGGCATGCACAGCGCCGACCCCCGGGTGGAGGATGCCTACCTGATTCCCGTCGATGGCTCGTCGCTGCGGCTGCAGCAGACCGGCGTGAGCCGCAACTGGATGATGCAGCAGTTCCAGAATGCCAACCCCGGACAGCTGGTGGTCTATCTCGAGTCCTGCTTCAGCGGCGCACAGGGCGACGACCAGATGCTGGCCTACGCCGAAGGCTCGTCGGGACTGCGTGTGAGCGACGATGTGGGAAACAACTTCAAGGGCAACATCATCCTCCTCACCGCCTCGTCGCAGAGCGAGACCGCCAACGCCTATCCCGCCCAGCGCCACAACGTGTTCACCTATGAGTTCCTCAAGGCCCTCCAGTCCGGCCGTGGCAACCAGACCTGGGGCAGCATCTTCGATGCCGTGCAGCGCAGCACCTCCCGCACCGCCTGGAACGAACTGGGCCGCCAGCAGACCCCCTCAGTAACCATCTCCACCACCTTGGGCGACACCTGGCGCCAGTGGAGTGTGAAGTGATTTCGTGACGATACAATATTGACGAACTTATGAAGAAACTTTTATTCCTCCTTACGCTCCTGCTTCCGCTGCTGGCCGTGGGGCAGGATGTCACCAACGGCCGCTTCGAGCAGGAGGGCTCGAAGGTGCGGATCTATTACGACCTGTCGAAGCAGGCGGATATCACCATCTACCTCAGCACCGACGGGGGCAAGACCTGCGAGCCCACACCCCTGCGCAGCGTGAGCGGGGATGTGGGCAAACAGGTGCCGGCAGGCACCAACCGCTGTGCCGTGTGGGACGTGCTGGCCGACCGCGACAAGGTGCAGGGCGACCGGATATGCTTCATGGTCTCCGCCTCCGCCGTCGGCACGCAGACCGTCACCGTGGGCAACGTCACCTTCACCATGATTGGCGTGGAGGGCGGCACCTTCACCATGGGCGCCACCTCCGAACAGCGCCGCGATGCCTATGGCGACGAAAAGCCCGCCCACCAAGTGACCTTGGGCGACTACTGCATCGGCGAGACCGAGGTGACGCAGGCCCTGTGGCGGGAGGTGATGGGCAGCAATCCCTCCCATTGGAAAGGCGACAACCTGCCGGTGGAGAATGTGAGTTGGGAGGACTGCCAGGAGTTCGTCCGCAAGTTGAACGCCCGCACGGGCAAGCGCTTCCGCCTGCCCACGGAGGCGGAGTGGGAGTATGCCGCCCGCGGGGGCAGCAAGAGCCGCGGCTACAAGTACAGCGGCAGCAACAACCTCGGCAAAGTGGCATGGTACGATGGCAACAGCGGCCGCCAGACCCACCCCGTCAAGACCAAGCATCCCAACGAACTGGGCATCTACGACATGAGCGGCAACGTGTGGGAATGGTGTCAAGACTGGTACGGCAGCAGTTATTACAGCAGCAGTCCACAGTCCAATCCTACAGGTGCTAATAGCGGGTCGTACCGCGTGCTCCGTGGCGGCAGCTGGAACGACATCGCGAGGTGCTGCCGCGTGGCGAATCGCAACGGCAACACGCCCGGCTCCGCGGCATCAACCTCGGCTTCCGCCTCGCCCTCTCCGAGTGACAACCGAAGGAGCAGCGAGTGCCATGACAAGCTTGCTTGATCATGGCCGAGTCGCGACCGAGGTCAATGAAATTAACTTGCTCCTCGAGTTTTCCGCTCTTTTCGGAGTTCTAAGCCAAGGGGTGTGAGATTCGTGGAGGCAATCCTACGAGGGCGTGCGGAGCCGCCCGAGAAGGATTGGCGGAACGAATCGAACAAAAAAACAACAAAACCGGCTCCTCTGTCGCCTATGCCCCCGGCACCATATTCGTCGAGCAAAAGATGCTGGTGACGCAGTGAAGAAGGGAAAAGAGAACTACGGATGAAGATTGATATTGGACAAAACGATAATAATATGGATAAAAACCAACTATATTCCCATTTGTTAGACAAACAAATATCTACCTATAAGAAAGAAATTAGATATCTTGAGTTCAAAATGAATCATCAAGACCCGCAGCGTTTAGGTGATTATATTTCTGCTTTGTCAAATGGTGCGTGCTTGGAGAAACAAGATTTCGGTGTAGAGGATGAAGCCAGAGGTCGATTGTCGTTTTGGTTTTTAGTGAACAATTGATAGTTACTGGCAAATTTACTGGCAAGAATTGCCAATTGGCTGATTTTTACCAATCAATGACTAATATTAATGTAATATTGCGAGTGTGATTTTAGAATCCATTGTGAAGTATAGCACATGCCCTCATGCAAATCAATTATACTGTGAAGAAACTTTTATTCATACCTTGTACCCAACTTATTCCAGAATCTATGTTATTGCTTTACTGTATTTTGGACGATTCTTTATCGGTGTCGGAAATTAAGCGTAAACCCCAGCTCAACTCCCTGTTTGGAAGCAAATACAATAACAATCTGTTCAAACACCCCTATACCAAGATTGAGTTTGTGGAGGAAGATATGATGGTCAGCCGCAAGACCGCCAGCAAGTACCTTGATGCCATCGTTGACGCAGGGCTGTTGTCCAAGAAAAAGATAGGCAAAGACAATTACTACATCAATGATGCTTTGTTTGGTTTGTTTCTAAATCATGGTCATGAGTAAAAAAGCGAAATTTCCACCCATGAGTGCCATGACGTGGGTAAAAAAACGGGATTTTTACCCACGAGACCTGCATCATGGGTACAATGGGGTCACACATGCGTGGCCAATTGGGAAGGACGCATGGCAGTTCTTAGGTGAATAGGCAGACAACAGAAGAACCTGCAGCAAGAACAAAAACGCCAACACGAAACGAATATGACAATAGAAGAACTGAACGAGATAAAAATGAGGTTAAAATACGATTGCCAACAATAAAAGTTGAGAATTTGCGTTTTCTTTACAAATTTCACACTTTTCTATCATGATTATCGAATTTAAGGCAAAGAATTTCCTATCCATCAAGGACGAAATGTCGTTCTCAATGCTGGCATCTGCCATGAAGGATGTGGATGCTGGCGCGGTGGCATTGGCCGACACCGACCTCTCGGTCATGGAGGCTGCGGTGGTGTATGGAGCCAACGCTTCGGGCAAGTCGAATTTCATCAAGGCCTTTGCTTTCTTCAAGCATATTGTCACCCATTCGTTCATCGGTAGCCAGGCCGGCGAGGAAATCGCGGTCGAAAACTTCCGCCTGAATGTCGCCACCGCCAAGGAACCCACCACAATGGAGTTGACCTTCACCGACGGCGATCACCTCTTCCGCTACGGATTCGTGGTGGACCGGAAGCACATCTGCTCGGAGTGGCTCTGCCGGCGGCTGTGCAAAAAAAGAGCCAAAGAGGTGGTGCTGTTCACCCGCCAGGAACAGGACTTCACAGTCCACAGCAAGTGCCAGCTGATGCAGGAACTGGTCAACAAGAAGATGGTTCGTCAGAATGCGCTGCTCCTGAGTGTCGCTGCCCAGTTCAACGATGTGACGGGGGTGAAGATTCTGCGATGGCTGGCCAATACCGCCGTGCTGTTTGGCTCGGACGATGAGAAACTGTGGAATAGCGCCATCCGGCAGCTTGACGACGGCATCATGCGGAAGCGCATCACCGACTTTGCCCGATATGCCGACCTCGGCATCGAAGAAATCGAACTGTCGGACAATCGTGTCGTCAGCCGCCACACGCAGTATGCCGACGACGGCAGAGAGTCGGGCCAAGTGACCTTCCCGTTCACCGAAAACGAGTCGGAGGGAACCATCAAGTATTTCTCCTTGGCTGTCCCGGTGATTGATGCGCTGGATAGTGGGAAGCGACTGATTGTCGATGAATTGGATTCGAGGCTCCATCCGCTGTTGGTTCGCAGGCTGGTGTCGCTGTTCAATTCGGCCGAGGTGAACCGGCATGGTGCCCAACTCATCTTCACCACCCACGACACCAATCTGCTGGGTGCAGGCATGTTCCGCCGAGACCAGGTGTGGTTTGTACAGAAAGACAACATCGGCGCGACAGAACTCTATTCGCTTGCCGAGTACAAGGTGAGAAGCACGGCGGCATTCGAAAAGGAGTATCTGCAGGGCCGCTATGGGGCAACGCCTATCTTGGGCGATCTGGAGCGGGTATTCGGAAAGGAGTCCGCACGATGACAAGGAACAATGGCACACCTGTGCTTGCACGCCGCTGCGGTGTGAGACCTGTCAGACAGACTTTCCTCATCGTATGCGAAGGGGAGAAAACCGAGCCCGACTACTTCAATGCATTCCGGATGACCTCTGCCACGGTCAAGGCCGTGGGGCAAGCCATGAACACCATGACGCTTGTTGCCAAGGCCATCAGTGTCCGAGAAGCCGACAGGGCGAAGAAAAGAGTCTATGACCAATGTTGGGTGGTATTCGACAAGGATGATTTCCCGGCTCAGGATTTCAACCGTGCCATCGCCATGGCAGAAAACGCTGGATTCCGGGTGGCATACAGCAACCAGGCTTTTGAATACTGGTTTTTGCTGCACTACAACCTGTACCAAGGCCCTATCCATCGCAGCCGTTACGCTGATATGCTAAAACGGCTGACGGGCGTTTCGTACCACAAGGCTGATGGCTTTGGGACCAAGATGTACAATCTGCTGAAGCCGATGCAGCATGTGGCGATAGATAACGCCAAGCGCGTGCTGGAGGACTGTGCCCATGGCAATCCCGCGATGGAAGAATCCTCCACTACGGTACACCTGCTGGTAGAGGAACTGAACAAGTATTTGTGATGCAATAATCAGGTTGGTTGTACGCTACTATAAAAAGAAAAATTACTGTTATGAAAGAGCCTTCAGCAGGGATAATGAACGACACCCATTTTTTTTATGGCAACGTCTAAAAAAAACACCTGATTGAAAACAACAACAATTATCAATACAACTTATAAGCAATTATGTAATAATAATGATGTACTCGGAAGAAAAAGATATTAAAGACCTGCTTCTCTATGGAGAGCGTGTAGTATTAGAATGCAAATCCGCGGAGCATGGACTGCCCAAGTCTGTTTGGGAAACTTATTCATCCTTTGCCAATACTATCGGCGGCACCATCTTGCTGGGCATTGAAGAACACAAGGATGAGGTTGATCCGAGTAAACGCTTTTCCATTTCGGGAATAAAGGATCCCCAAAAAGTCATTACCGATTTTTGGAATACCATCAACGGCAACAAGGTTAATGTCAACATTCTGACGGACGAAGATGTTGCGGTAGCCACAGTTGACGGGAAACCGATAGTTGTGATCGACATTCCACAGACGGATTGTAGGATAAGGCCAGTGTTCATCAATGGTAATCTGATGAAAGGCACCTATAAACGAAACCATGAAGGAGACTACCATTGTTCGGAAGAAGAAATCCGCGCCATGCTCCGAGATGCAAATGCTGAGGGTAACGACGGTCTGTTAATCGAAGATTATACCTTGGACGATATTGACCAGGCTTCATTGCGTGGTTATCGAAACGAGTTTCAAAACCACAACCCTGGTCATGTGTGGAATAAGTTGGATGATAAGGATTTTCTACTTAACATAGGGGGGTATTCCGTTGACAGGAAACGCAAGAGCGAAGGGCTGACTTTGGCTGGTTTGCTAATGTTTGGGAAGGGGCTGTCTATACGCGACCGTTTTTCAAATATTCGGATGGATTATATTGACAAAAGCAATCTCCAACCAGGACAGCGATGGAGTGATAGAATAACATACGACGGGACGTGGGAAAATAATCTATACAATTACATCCATTTGGTGATTCCCAAACTGACTAATGACCTGAAACGGCCATTCTCGATGAAAGATATTGCAAGGGTGGATGACAGTCCTGTGCATCAAGCAATCCGCGAAGCCGTTGTCAATATGGTGAGCCATTCCGACTATCTTGTTACAGGTATTCTCAAGATTGAGAAAATCGATCACGGATTTGTATTTTCGAATCCCGGCACATTGATGCTTCCCATACAAAAAATATATCAAGGAGGCACATCAAGGGCACGAAACCCACGAATGCAAACTATGCTTAGAATGATCGGTTTGGGTGAGAATATCGGAAGCGGATTTCCTACTATATTGGATGCATGGAAGTTGGAGCAATGGAGAAGGCCGACGCTGGAGGAAGATGCAGTACTGCGGCTTGTGAGTTTAAAATTGAGCATGCTGTCGTTGATGCCAGCAGATACGCTAACATCCATAAGACAACTCTTTCCAGGTCGTTTCGACAAACTCACAGGTGAAGAAAAGTCTTTGCTTGTTTATGCCTATTCAGGCGGAACCTTGACCAACAATGAAGCCCAACGGCTCCTTGATCACGATATGGTTTATGTTGGACGTCTATTAGGAACTATGGTAAAAGACAAGCTCTTGGATATTGAAGGATATGGCAGATGGTCAATATATCATGTTCATTCCACATCCCCCCAACTCTGCGACTCTACAAGTAGAGATATAAACCATTGCGAATCAGACAATGAAGCAAGTGGCTCCACAAGTAACTCCACAAGTGGCTCCACAAGTAACTCCACAAGTAACTCCACAAGTAACTCTCCCTATCAGGAGCGTCAGAAAGAGTTAATCCTATCTTTCTGCACGACACCCAAAGCAATAATGGAGATAGCAGAGTACCTGCATCTCAAAGACAGAAACTGGATTCGGAAGAATTACCTTAATGTATTGTTGGCTAATGGATTGATTGCGCTTACTAATCCTTCGTCACCCAATAGTCCGAATCAAAAATATATCACCAAGTCATGTCAAAACGAACACTCTGAAGTTCAAGACATGTTGTGCAACAACCCAGCCTCAGAAACCAAGGACAATACACACGAACTGCCTATAGAGGAGGTGAACTTGAACATTACTTGCACACCCAAAACTACCCAGAAAACTACCCGGAAAATACTGACTTTGATTGAGCAAAATCCCAATATTACCATTTCCGAAATATGCGATGCCATCGGCCTTTCGGAGAAAGGAGTCAAACTGAATCTTGAGAAACTTAAAAACTCAGGCAAAATTCGTCGTGTTGGACCCGACAAGGGCGGCCATTGGGAGGTGGTTAAGTAGTATTGGTAATTACGGTGATGCAGTGTGATTCACCATAATTTTGCGTAGATGTCATCGTGCATGGCGAGGATGCGCAGTTTGAAAGCAACGTCTAAAAAAAACACCCAATTGAAAACAACAACAATTCTCAATACAACTTATATGAAACAACACATTCTTGCATTATTATTGCTCCTTCCCCTGCTGGCCGACCGCGACAAGGTGCAGGGCGACCAAATCTGCTTCATGGTCTCCGCCTCCGCCTCGCCCTCTCCGAGCAGCGACAGGCAGCACCACATACAGCGATCAGAAAATGCTGGTGACGCAGTAATGCAATAATTAGGTTGTTTGTACGTTATCGTAATAAAGAAAAATTACTGTTATGAAAGAGCCTTCAGCAGGGATAACGACCGACACCCATTTTATTCAAGAAATCAAGCAGATTGTGGCCCGCGGGAGGCAAGAGGCTTATGCCGCCGTGAACCAGGCCATGGTGAATGCCTACTGGGAAATTGGCAGACGCATTGTGGAAGAAGAGCAAGGTGGTGCCGGGCGTGCCGATTATGGCAAGAAACTGCTCAAGCAACTGTCGGCCGCCTTGACCGAAGAGTTCGGCAAAGGATTTTCTGTGCAGAACTTATACAGTTTTAGACAGTTCTACCTAACCTTTCCGGAAATATTCTCTACACCGTGGAGAATTTTGACATGGTCCCATTACAAGCGAATTATGCATGTCACAAATGAACGAGCCCGAGAATGGTATGCCCATGAGGCTGCCGAACAGATGTGGAGTTACACCACGCTGAACCGCAATATCTCGACCCAGTATTACGAGCGGTTGTTGTTGTCGCAGGAGAAGGCACCTGTGGAGCGGGAGATGAAGATGCTGACGGCAGACTTCGACAACGATAAATTGGAGTTTGTGAAGAATCCCGTAGTGGCCGAGTTCCTGGGCATGTCGCCGACGAAGGCCTTTGCCGAGAGCGAGCTGGAAGGGGCTATATTAAGCAACTTGGAGAAGTTTCTACTGGAACTGGGCAAGGGTTTCTCGTTTGTTGAACGCCAGAAACTGATTCGTACTGAGGCTAAGGATTATTTCATCGACTTGGTGTTCTACAACTTCAAACTGAAATGTTTTGTTCTGATAGACCTCAAAGTGGGACGTATCACACACCAGGATGTAGGCCAGATGGAGATGTATGTGAACATGTACGACCAAACCTTGAGAGAAGAGGGCGACAACCCAACCCTGGGTATTGTGCTGTGTTCCGAGACTGATGCCGACATTGCCAGGTATATGCTCAACGACAGCAAGAACGTATTCATGTCGAAATACCTTCTCTGCCTGCCTTCTCAAGAAGAGCTCAAAGCGGAGATTGAACGCCAGAAAGCCCTCTTCGTCCTGCAGCAAGAAAATGAATGACCATAGTCATAAGTAAAAAAAGTGCTAATAAATCTTTGAATCAATGAAAAAACTTTTAATTATCCTTACCCTCCTGCTGCCGCTGCTGGCTGCGGGGCAGGATGTCACCAACGGCCGCTTCGAGCAGGAGGGCTCGAAGGTGCGGATCTATTACGACCTGTCGAAACGGGCGGACATCACCATCTACCTCAGCACCGACGGGGGCAAGACCTGCGAGCCCACACCCCTGCGCAGCGTGAGCGGGGATGTGGGGAAACAGGTGCCGGCAGGAAAGAACAAATGTGCCGTGTGGGACGTGCTGGCCGACCGCGACAAGGTGCAGGGCGACCGGATATGCTTCATGGTCTCCGCCTCCGCTTTCGGCACGCAGGCCGTCACCGTGGGCAACGTCACCTTCACCATGATTGGCGTGGAGGGGGGCACCTTCACCATGGGCGCCACCTCCGAGCAGGGCAGCGAAGCCGATAGCGACGAAAGTCCCGCCCACCAAGTGACCTTGAGGGACTACTGCATCGGCGAGACGGAGGTGACGCAGGCCCTGTGGCGGGAGGTGATGGGAGAATCCCTGACGGAAATCATTTCCAGGAACGGGTGGAATTCCTATGGAATTGGCGACAATTATCCCATGTACGATGTGAGTTGGGAGGACTGCCAGGAGTTCATCCGCAAGTTGAACGCCCGCACGGGCAAGCGCTTCCGCCTGCCCACGGAGGCGGAGTGGGAGTATGCCGCCCGCGGGGGCAGCAAGAGCCGCGGCTACAAGTACAGCGGCAGCAACACTATTGGCGATGTGGCGTGGTACGATGGCAACAGCGGCAGCCGGACCCACCCCGTCAAGGCCAAGCAGCCCAACGAACTGGGCATCTACGACATGAGCGGCAACGTGTGGGAATGGTGCCAAGACTGGTACGGCAGCAGCTATTACAGCAGCAGTCCACAGTCCAATCCTACCGGACCCAACAGCGGGTCG
>DCJB01000088.1:0-45262 GCA_002317325.1 Bacteroidales bacterium UBA1711 | reverse complement strand
CCTCGGCTTCCGCCTCGCCCTCTCCGAGTGACAATTTGCTCCTCGAGTTTTCCGCTCTTTTCGAAGTTCTAAGCCAAGGGGTGTGAGATTCGTGGAGGCAATCCTACGAGGGCGTGCGGAGCCGCCCGAGAAGGATTGGCGGAACGAATCGAACGTTTTCGATAAGCCGAGCGCAGAGGGCAAATCACGCAGTGTTTGCACTATGCCGAGGCGAGAAAACGACTGTTACGAAGAAACGAACATGAAAAACAACAAAACCGGCTGTGCCGGTCGATTTTTGAAAAAAAATGCAGATTAAAATTTTCAATATCCCAGTCGGTGCGGATGAAGGCGCAGTGGAGGAAATGAACCATTTCCTCCGCGCCAACAAGATTATCGACATCAAGAAAGAACTGGCAGCAATGGATGGCAACAGTTGTTGGACATTCTGCATCACCTACATGCTGCCCAACCGTCCGGCAGAACCCGACAATGCGAGGCTTGGCGGTAGCGGCAAGGTGGATTACAAGGAGGTGCTGGAGCCTACGGCGTTTGAGAGATTCTCCCAACTTCGCAAAATCAGGAAAAAAGTGGCGGAGGACGAGGCGGTGCCGGCATTTGCGGTGTTTACTGATGCAGAACTTGCCGAAATGGCGAAGTTGGAAGAGATTACGCCTGCTTCTCTGGAAAAGATACCCGGCATAGGCAAAAAGAAAATTGAAAAATACGGGAATGCCTTTGTTCCTGCAGAACCAAAGAATAGTGATGAAACGGACAGGATACCTAATGGATGAGATTACCGATATGGACAACCTGTATCTGGCCTACCACAAGGCATGCAAAGGCAAGCAGGGCAAGCGCGAGGTGCGATGCTTTGCCGAGCATTTCGACGAGAACATGCAAGCCCTCCACCAGGAATTGGCCAATGGCACCATTGCGTTGGGCAACTACACCTATTTCACCATCTACGACCCCAAGGAACGCATCATCTGCGCCGCACCTTTCAGGGAACGGGTGGTGCAACATGCCATCATGAACGTTTGCCACAGGCATTTCGACAGCAGACTGGTTGATACAACCTATGCAACGAGGAAAGGGAAAGGAGTGTATGCCGCAATCAACCAATCGGTAAAAGCGATGACACAATACGAATATAGTGTGAAACTGGACTTCAGGAAGTTTTACGACTCGGTTGACCACTCGGTACTGAAGGCAAAACTGCGACGATTGTTCAAGGATGCGGCACTCCTGGACTTGTTCGACAAGATTATCGACAGTTACTGCGTGGCAGAAGGGAAAGGCATACCGATTGGCAATCTGACAAGCCAATATTTTGCCAACCGCTATTTGTCGGACTTGGACCATCGGGCCAAAGAAAGGTGGCATGCGGCGGCATACATGCGCTATATGGACGACATCCTGATTGCGGGCAATGACAGGGAGGCGCTCAAGAGGTGCGTGGCGAACATGGTGGACTATTCTGCGAAGGAATTGAAACTCACTTTCAAGCCACCCATATTCAAACGGGCAAAAGATGGACAGGTGTTCTTGGGCTATAAGGTCATGCCATACCACTATTTGCTGTCGGGAAGGAGCAAGCGGCGCTTTAGGAGCAAACTGCTGCAATATGAGAGCAAGCGTACCAAAGGAGAATGGAGCGAGGCGGAATATGCGGAGCATGTTGTCCCACTGGTTTCCTTTGTGCAGCACGCCGACAGCAAGTCCTTCCGGAGAGCGTGTATGGAAATAGTGGAAAAAGGTGATAATCGAAGAGCGGGTCGAACCGCGTGAACCGTGGCGGCAGCTGGAACAACAACGCGAGGAACTGCCGCGTGGCGAATCGCAACAACAACACGCCCGGCAACCGCAACAACAACCTCGGCTTCCGCCTCGCCCTCTCCGAGCTTAGAACTTCCGAAAAGAGTGGACACTCGACAATGGAGCAAGTTGTAAACAGATTATCATCTTGAATGTCCGCAGGACTATTCGAAACCGGGTGCGGAAGCACTTTTTTGGGGCGATGCCGGTAGCAAGATCGTCGAAGGTTTCGCCCCTTTTTTGACCAGAAACAGGAGCAAATGTTTGGTATGTCAATTTTATTTCTTACTTTTGCAACATCTTTGAATACCCTGTACAACAAACAACACATATAAAAATGAGAAGACTATTTGTCATATTGACCTTCCTTCCCCTGCTGGCCGTGGGGCAGCGGGCGAAGACGGTGACCGCCACGGGGACTGCCGTGGGGACCGACGTGAGGACGGTGAAGAAAGAGGCCTTGCACAATGCCAAGGTGAATGCCCTGCGCGAGGCGGGGGTGGCGGAGGCGGTGCAGTCGTTCACCACCACCTACGTGGGGCAGGGGGGCTCGGCGGCGACGCAGAGCGCCTCCGCCGAATTGGGCATGCTGATGCTCGACGGACAGGTGCGCCTCAAGGGCGAGCCGAAATATGAGGTGACTGCCCCCAACCAGGACAACCTGATGCGTGCCACCGTAACCATCCGCGCCGAGGTGATGGAAGAGGAGCGGGGCGACCCCGAATTCCGCATCCGCGTAAGCGGACTGCAACCCACCTACCGCGACGGGGAGCAGGTGAGGTTCTCGGTAACAGCCTATCGCGACTGCTACATCCGCATCTTCTGGTTCGACCAGGCCAGCAGCGCACAGGTGGAGGGCCAGATGATCTACCCCCTGGCCAAACGCTACCGCGACCGGCTGTGGAAAGCCGACGTCGAATACCGCTACCCCAAACTCCCCGCCGAGTACGTGATGGGCAACCCGCTGAAGGTGGAGGCCTACAAGCAGACCGACCAACGGCTGGAAAGCACCATGCTCTTCGTGGTGGCCCTGAAGAAGCAGATACCCTACGAGCGCGAGGTGTGCAACTACGAGCAGTTCATCGACTGGCTGCTCGACATCCCCGCCGACCAGCGCACGGTGTATTGGCAGCCCATCGGCATAGTGGAATGACACTTTTTTCGGAAAAAAAAACGATGGGTCTTGATAGATTCGTTGTCTCGGCTGCCTATCTATGGTTGTAGAAGGGGAACGACAAGCGCCCCCTCGAACAATAAACAAATCACCAACAACTAAACAATAAAGAAAAAATGAAAAAAGTCAGTTTGTTTTTCGGAATGGTCTTGATGGCCGCAGCAATCATGGTCGCCACCCCCGCCGGCGCCCAAACCCGCCAACAGAAGAAGGATGCCAAGAAGGAAGCCAAGCGCCTCGACAAGGAGGGTTTCCGCACGATGAGCATCCCCATCGTCCGCCAGTTGGAGGACTTCTACACCCGCATGGCCGAACGCCAGGATGACGGCACGCCCAAGTACCTGATGGCCAACGAACGCGCCACAGGCAACTCCTACACCGCTGCCCAGATGGAGGCCCTGAACGTGGCCAAGGTGCGCCTGGCCGGACAGGTGCAGACGACGGTTATGTCGCAGGCCAAGATAGACCTGGCCAACGCTTCGCTCTCGGCCGAAGATGCTGCCTCCATCACTAAGGCTTTGGAGAAGAGCACCCTGATGGTGGCTCAGAAGCTGAACCGCGTGATTGTAGTCGAGGAGTACTATCGCGTGCTGAGCAACAAGAACTACGAGGTGGTGGTGGTGCTGCTCTACGACAGCAAGTCGGTCCGCGACCAAGTGCTTGCCGACGCCCGTGCCGAACTGCAGAAGGAGCTGGACAGCTTCACTCCCGAGCACGAGAAGCTGCTGGACGGTGTCTGCAACGCCATCAAATAAGAGACGCTGAAGCAGGTCTGTCCGCCCGAAGGACAGACCTGTTCCTTTCATTCTAATGATTGCACGATTATGAATAAGACGGCATTACTGATAGGATTGCTGGCAATGGCTGCCACGGCTGCTGCCCAGGTGGACGACGGCTGGGACACGACGCTGACCAAAGGGTGGATCGACCAGTCGGATTTCGACCAGTTTCAGCAGCAGGCAGAACAAGACTACTCCCATTTCCGCGACAGCGCCAACGCCCGCTTCGCCCGCGCGCTGTCGGGCCAGTGGCAGCCGTTCGAGGTGAGCAAGCCGGCGGCCAGCCCGGTCAAGCCCAGTCCGAAGACTCCGCCCGTCGCCCCGCAGCAGGAGCGTGCCCCGCAGCCGGTGCCACAGCAGCTGCCGGCCGCCACAGTGGAGCCGGCAGAAGCCCCCGCGGCGCCTCAGCCCCGCAAGATGGATCCCCCCGCAGCCCCCGCAGAGGTGGAGCAGGCCGCAGTGCCGTTCTACAACGCCACGCTGAAGATGGAGGTTCCGCGCAGCAGCGATCTCTCGCGTTGCACGCTGCCCGACCTGGAGGAGGCCTCGGTGAGCCGTTTCTGGGAGGCGCTGGCCCGGATTGAGATGCAGGGCGCCATCGTGCAGCTGACAAGGCAGCAGCGGCAGTACCGCCTCAACGACTGGGGCCTGTACGACATGACCAGCCGACTGGCTCAGGTGCTCTTCCCCAGCGACGAGAACCGGCAGGTGGCACTGACGGTATTTCTGCTCAACCAGATGGAGTATGACGCACGCATGGCCCGCACCGAGAAGGGACTGGCCTGCATGATGGCCATCCGCGGCAACCTGTATGAGGTGCCTTTTGTCACCATCGGCGAGGTGCGCTATTATATCTTCATGCCGCACAACGGACACTATTCGCTGCAGGGGCGGCTGTACACTTACACCACCACGTTCGAATCGGCCATCCGCGCGGTGGACGTGGAGCTGCACGAGTTCCCGCAGTTCCCGAGACGGGAGGCAGAGCGGGCTTACCACAGCCAGGTGGACGGCAAGGAGGTGAAGATAGCTGCCAACAAGAGCCTGATGGATTTCTACAGCAATTACCCGCAAGTGGATATCGCGGTATATGCCACTGCGGCAGTGGGAGCCGACTTTGCCGCTGCGGCAGAGCGGAACTTCCGTCCGTTCGTGGCCGGCAAGAGCAAGATGGAAGGAGTGGCCGCACTGCTGAACTTCATGCACGAGGGGTTCGACTATGCCACCGACCAGGTGCAGTTCGGCTACGAGAAGCCTTTCTTCTGCGAGGAGAACTTCTATTATCCTAAGAACGACTGTGAAGACCGCTCCATCCTGTTCTCCTATCTGGTCCGGACACTGCTCGGCCTGGATGTGGTGCTCGTCGAGTATTCCGACCATGTGGCCACAGCCATCTGCTTTCCCGACGACGATGCCTTCGGCGACTACTACCTAATCAACGGCAAGCCGTATGTGGTCTGCGACCCTACTTATATCGGGGCGCCGGTCGGGATGTGTATGCCGCAGTACAAGACGCCCGACACCGAGGTGAAGGTAGTGAGGTTGTGAGAGGGTAGAGGGGAAGGAGGGGAAAGAAGGTAGAGTGGGTAATGTGGTTCGTGAATTGTGAATTGTGAATTGTGAATTGTGAATTGTGAATTGTGAAAAAAACCGAACTGAAAAGCCCTATGCGATAACTGAAGTTGCCACCCTCGTCCGAATATATGCGTTGGAAAAAACCAGTCTGAAAGATTTGTTGTCACAGCACAACGACGCTGTACTTTCAAATCAAGATGTCAAAGAACCTTTTATTGGTACCTTTGTACCCATAATTGTTAGATATCTTTGTTTGTTAGACAATTGCAAAGGTTCGAATAATTATTGACATGGCGACAGGTTGCCGGTAAAACTTATCAACAATCTGTCGCTCAATTTATAAATACCGTGCTTGCGGAATTTAGGCTAAACAAAGAAAGAAGACTTCTGTCTTCTTTCTTTGTTTTTGGCGGCAATGGATGATTGACCACCGTTCTTCTAAATTCTTAATTCTTAATTCTTAATTTTAATTGTTCTCTTTGTTGCCGTTGCGGCTCCCCACGACCGCGTAGAGGAGCAGCAGCACGGCACAGGCGAAGATGACCCAGTAACTGTTCATGAAGCCCAAAGTGTCGGCTATCCAGCCCTGCAGCGGGGGGATAATGCCGCCGCCGCACACCATCATCATGAATATGCCGGAGGCCACGGCGGTGTACTTGCCCAAGCCCTCGACGGCGAGGTTGAAGATGTTGCCCCACATCACCGAGGTGCAGAGGCCGCAGAGGATGAGGAACATGATGGAGATGGGGACGGCCTGCATGGCAAAACTGATGTCGGCTTGGAAGACGGGCATCTTCACCACCACGCCGGTGGGCATGAGGATGGCGAGGAGGACGAAGACGGCCACCAATGTGGCCACCACGGTGAGCTGCACCCGCGCGGAGACTTTGCCGCCCACTATGCCGCCGATGAGCCGCCCTACGAACATCAGAAACCAGTAGGTGCCGCAGAGGGTGCCGGCTGCCGCCGTGGTCATGGCGAGGCCGCCCACCTCTTCGGCCCCCGTCATGTAGAGGTTGGCCACGCTGGGGATGGCCACCTCGAGGCCCACGTAGATGAAGATGGAAATCACGCCCAGCACGAAGTGGCGGAAGCCCCAGACGCTGTGGCTTTTGGCTTCCACCTTCGCGGCATCGCCCTCTTTCTCGATGTGGGGCTCCGGGATTCGCACTATCGTCAGCACCAAGAAGGCCAGCGCGAACACCCCCATGGCGATGAAGAGGGCGGGGTCGGCGTTGCTGATGGTGGCCTTGGTCACGTCGCCGATGAGGTATCCCACCAGCACGGGCACGATGGTGGCGGCAATGGAGTTGCACGCGCCGCCAAACTGGATGAGCTGGTTGCCGCGCTTGCCGCCGCCGGCGAGGGTGTTGAGCAGCGGGTTGACCACGGTGTTGAGCATACACATGGAAAAGCCCGCCACGAAGGCGCCGGCGAGATAAACGGGAAAACTGCCGAGGCGGCCCGAGAGGAACATGATGAGCACGCCGGCAAACCCCACGCCCACGGCGGTCATGGAGGTCTTCTTGTAGCCCAGCCGACTGAGCATGAGCCCCGCGGGAATGCCCATACAGGCGTAGGCTATGAAGTTGGCAAAGTTGCCCAACTGGGAGGCAAAGTTGCTCACGTCGAACTGGCTTTTGGCTATCACCCCGAAGGGGTTCTGAAGCCCGGTGACGAATGAAATCATTGCGAACAGCAGGAATATCACAATGATGGGAAGGGTGTAGTTCTGTTTCTTTTCCATGGTGTAGGGTTTTTTGTGTGTGATACGTGAATTTGCTTTCGTCGTCAGTCCCGCGGCGGCGATTAGTAGGCGGCCACCCGCAGGGCGGGGTGGTCGGCGGCCTTTATCATGTAGATGCCGGCGGCGGGAAGCACGATGGCGCGGCCGTCGTAGCGGCTGGCACTGTAGAGCAGGCGTCCCATGATGTCGAAGACCCCCACAGGCTTCCCCTCCGCTCCTCCGATGGTGAGGCTGCGGCCCGCCACGGCGGCGGTGACGACCTCGCCCTCACCGGGTCCGCAGATACCCGCCGGGTCGGCCACAAACAGGGCTTCGTCGGTCATGTCCTGCTGGATGAAGAATGCGTAGGGGTTGCGGTCGGCCTCGCTGCGCCAGCCCGTGAAGCGGTAGCCGGGATTGGCCACGGCGCCGCAGAGCACCCGCTCGCCGTAGCGGAAAGAGCCTGTGGCGGCGGCGAGGGTGTCGGTGCCGGTGAGATAGACGCGGCCCGCCGCAGTGTCGCTGACGCTGAGGGTGGCGGTGTAGAGGCTGTGGTCGATGGGGGCGATGCAGCGTACCAGCCACGAGTTCCAGCGGCTGTGCGAGTCGTGGAGCGACCGCCACGAGGTGCCGTTGGTGGATATGAGGCAGCTGTTGTCGCTCCCGCACCACGACTCAGTCATGGCGGCAGGGTAGGAGACTTGCGGGGCGTAGAGCGTAATCCACACGGGCTTGTTGGGGGTGATGTCTATGCCGTTGTCGCCAAGGGAGGCCGTTATCCAGCCCGTCTGCGAGGAGGAGACGTTGATGGTGCCTTGGATGAGCTGGGTGGTGGGCCGTGAGGCGCCCCCTTCGGAAACGGTGATTTGGTAGGCTCCGCCATAGACGGCGTAGAACTGCACCGCCGTCACCCGCGGGCGGCCCACAAAGTCCGAGGCGGCAAACTTCACGCCCCAGTAGAAGCCGCCGCTGATGCCGAGGGCGGTGCTATAGACGTTGTTGTCGTACCGCATGGTGTCGTCGCCGATGGTGGCGAAGACTGCGTTGTAGGTGCTGTTGCCCGTCACCACCACGCGGCGGGGGTTGATGGTGGAGTTGTCGGCCCATCTTACAAAGCGGTAGCCGTCGTTGGCCACAGCCTTGAGGGTGTGGGTGGAGCCGAAGGTCAGACCCGAGCCCGTGCCATCTATGATGCCGGCTTCGGATATGTTGGGCGACCCGCTGAGGGTGAAGCGGATGGGGCCGGACGAACCGGCGGCACCCACCGTGTCGCAGGGGTTGGCTATCACAGCCACCACTCCCGATGCGATGGACTGCCCTTGGGTGTGGTTGAGCCACACCGCCCCGTCGGCGTTGTCGATGAAGAAACCGCACTCGTTGTCGCTCGAACCCCGGTTCCACGTCACTATCACCGTGTCGGGGCACACGGAGAAGCTCTCCACGCCGTAGTTGCCGCTGATGGTGGCGGTGCCATAGACCAGTCCGCTGGGCTTGGAGAGGGTGAGGCTGGCGCCCTCCCAGCCGTCGCTGTGGCGGTCGGTCATGTTGACCTTGAGGGTGCACAGCTCGCCGGCGAGGCAGGGCAGCTGGCCCACGGCGATGCGGCAGGTGTCGGTGTCCTGTATGATGGTGACGGTGGCGAGTCGGTCGAAGCCCGAGGCGTTGGTGGAGGCGCTGATGCTGAGAGAGGCTGTGGCGCCGTTGCCGCTGCCGGCGGCAGGGGCGAGCGAGACCCACTCTTGGTCGGCCGTTGCGCTCCACGAGGCGGGATTGGAGGTGTTGGAGAAGACCGTCACCTGCTGGGAGGCGCCGTTGCGCTTGAGCACCACCGACTCGCTTGACACCCGCAGCCGCGTCATGGGCTGAATGCCAATCACGGCCTGGTTGCTTAGGTTGAAGGTGTTGGAGGTGTTGGAGCCTGTGCCGCCCCCGCCGGGGTTGAGGGCGCCGATGCTGAAGTAGCCGTTGTAGGCCCCCCCCCAGCCCCAGTTGACGTGGAATTGGCTGCTGGAGTTGTAGCCGTCGAAGACGAAGGCGTGGCCGGCCGAGTTGTCGAAGCCGGCATACACCACGGGCCGCCCGGCCGAAATCTCGCTCTTGAGGGTGTCAACCCAAGCCGTGTTGGTGAACTGGCTTTTGTATATGCCGACTGTGGTGGGCTTGTAGCCGAAGTATTGGGGCAGGGCGGTCTGCACGCTGTTACTGCCCACGATGGGCGCCCCGCTACCAGAAGGTCCGTAGTCCATATTCACCGACACGCCCACGTGGTAGCAGAGCGTGGCCACGGCGGTTTTCTGCGCCGAGGTGCTGCTGCTGGTGAGCGAGTTGGGCATATTGGCCCAGTTGTAGGTGGTGGCGCCGAAGTCGGCCGAGAGGCTGCCGTAGGTGCTGTGGTTGTAGGAGTGCGAACCAGTGCCCTGCGGGGGATAGTTCCAGTATTTCATCACCTGCGCCATGGCAATGGCGGTGCAGCCCGCCGGCGTGCCCGAGGGGCAGAGGTTGTTGTAGTAGGGGCTTTGGTTCCAGGTGGTGGTGAGTATGGGGCTGACCGAGGTGGCTGACTTGGGGTCGCTCCACTCGCCGGCGAGCAGCCGCTTCCACGCGTCGGCCACAATGGGGTCGGCCGCCCCGTCCTGCGAGGCGAGGAAGGCAATCTCCTGCTCATACTGGCCCAGCCAGAAGCGGATATTGGCGCCAATTTCGGCGGTGGCGGGACTCTCGAGCGAGTAGCCGAGGATGGGGTAGGCGCGGTCGTCGGAGGCCACGATGACGAATCCCGATCCGCCGTCGATGTCGAAGATACGCAGTTGGGCGAAGCCGGTGCCGGGCAGCGCCGTGGCCGACTGGCACGGCTTCAGCGTGGAGGCAAACCAAAAGTTCTCGGCCGCCCGCCGTGCGTCCGCTTCCGAAACGGGGGCTGCGATTGCCGCACCAAATGCGGTAACTAATAGTAAGGAAATCAGTATCTTTTTCATCTTCATAGTAACAAGTCTGTCCATTCTTTCCGTCTGCAAAGATACACCTTTTTTCCAATTCCGCACCACCTTATTTCGCCCATTGCCCAAACAAAGGGCAACGCTGGAAAGGATAGTCTCTCTCTGTGTTACTTTTTTTGTGTATCTTTGCAAAAAAACAGAGGAATGATAACCCATATTGAAATATCTGGATTTAAGTCTTTTGACAATTTCCAGCTTGACTTTGCCCCATTTACTGTGGTGGGTGGAGTCAATGCCTCGGGAAAGAGCAACCTCTTCGACGCGCTCCGCCTACTGGCCGGACTCGCCACCACCGACATTCGCACCGCTTTCTCTCAACAAGGGCAGCGAGGGGATATTCACGAACTTTTCTCATGCTATTCTGATGGCAGTCAGGCCAAGGAAATGTCTTTTGCCGTTGAGGTTTTGGTGCAGAGGAATGTGACGGACAATTGGGGACAGAAATTTGAGATAAACCACCCCCGCTTACGTTATGAACTGAAGATTAGACGCGAAGAATCCGAATTCGGAATTGAATTACTGAAAGTTGCCTATGAGCAGCTTGCCAAAATTGACCCGTCAAAAGATTGTTGGGCAGAAAGGTACCTCACGAAGAAATCAAAGAAGATTTGGCGGTCCATCAGGGCGGGAGGCTCAAATGCACCTTTCATATCGACTAAGAAAGACAAGAACGGGGTTGACACCATCAATATCCGGCAGGACTCTCACCAGGGAGGCCGAGACCGAGTGTCCAACACCATCAACCAAACCGTGCTTAGTTCCGTTTCGACGACAGATTTTCCTCATGTCTTTGCGGTGAAACAGGAACTGGCTGAATGGAACTTTTTGCAGCTGAATCCCGAAGTGCTCCGTATGCCCGCCAAGCTGGATGTCGGACTGGCTGAGTCGGTGGGGTATGACGGCGCCAACCTCGCCTCGGTGATGTATCGGATGAAGATGGAAGACCCACACTCCATCACAGAGGTAAGCAATAAGTTATGCTCTTTTCTGAAAGAGTATCGTTCGGTCGATGTGGAAAAGGACGAAGCAAACAGGGTTTATATGATTACTCTGGAGAATACCCAAGGCGTGAGGTTTACCTCGCGTGTGCTATCGGAAGGCACCCTTCGGCTTCTTACGCTCTGCGTCATGCTCTACAACCCTGCCCATCGGAGTCTTCTCTGTTTCGAGGAACCCGAAAATGGCATTCATTCCAAGCGGATAATACAGATGGTTGACTTGCTGCATGAACTTGCTGCAGATTTTTCTGATGCAGACAGTCCCCTGCTGCGACAGGTGATTGTGAACACCCATTCGGTGGGGGTTATTAGGCGGGTTTTCAGTATGTGCCAATATAAGGAGGACTGCGATGTCGAACTGCTTTGGTCACAAAATCGGTCGAGGTCTTTTGATTTGAAGGACAGGAGGGTGAACATGAACGCCACCCGGATGATTCCTGTCGATAGGAATCCGCAACAAGAGTTGTCCTGGGCTACGGAGACGGAGAAGAAAATCTGCCTCGCCGAGGTGTCCAATATTTTGGAGAAGGGAGGGCAGGGAGATGAATGAGAGGCAACTGTATGTGGCATATACGGGCGAAGGTCCGAGCGACAGGATTTTTTTGCAGGATGTGATACGTAATAGTTTGGACTACTGCACGAGTAAGTACGGGCATGGGCTGGTTGACATTCTCGGGGTCGAATGGGTAAAAGGCATCGGCGATGACTTTGTGTCCAAACAAACCGATGCTTGCCGAAATGCCGCAGACATGGGTGCAGAACTGATAGTGATCCACGCCGATGCAGACGATTCTTCTGACTCATCGGCGATGAAAAACAAGTTTGCTCCGCTCCGCGAATCTCTGGCAAAGCAGAAGGAGGGTGTTGGGCGTCCTGTGGAAATCGTCCCTGCTGTGCCTGTTCACGAGATTGAGGCCTGGCTGCTTGCCGACAAGTCGCTGCTGAAAAAGCAACTGGACACAGGTCAGAGCGATGCAGACTTGGGCTTAGATAATAGCCCCGAGAATTACACTCATCCCAAAGAGGTGATTCAAAAGGCTATTGGCGTGGCCAGTGCAGGAAAGACGAAACGCCGTAGAAACGAGATAAAGATGACTGACTTGTATGAACCTATCGGGCGTAATCTGTCGGTGGTGACTCTGCGGAGTCTTCCTTCATTCGAGAAGTTCCTCCAAGCCCTCAATGAGGCGTTAGTTCGCCTCGGTGTGTGCAGCCCCAAGTAAGCCTTCTCTGAGAGAAGTGAGAGGTGGATTATTCCAATATCTCGCTATTACATACATGAATAAGCGTCATTTAGGCGATTTTGTGGAAAAAGGAGGCTTGGCTGAGGGCGAAAATGGGCCGCAGGACGGCCGCAAGGAGTGACTATTGGACGGCATCGAAACGGAGGAGATGAAAAATAAAGACCTTATTCCCAGCGTGCTGACATTTATTTTGAAAAAAGATTTTGCAGATTCGGAAAATGTGTGTACTTTTGCACACGAAATCGAGAGATAAACGATCTGTTAGCTCAGTTGGTTTAGAGCGCTTGCTTGACAGGCAAGAGGTCACAAGTTCAAATCTTGTACAGATCACCGAGGGGCGGAGCGAGGCTTCGCCTTTTTTGAAGAGAGAGAAGGTCTGTTAGCTCAGTTGGTTCAGAGCGCTTCCTTCACACGGAAGAGGTCGACAGTTCGAATCTGCCACAGACCACACCCAAGTGTCCTCTGCCTACGGCAGAGGACTTTTTTGCGTCCGCCGCCTGACTGGTGACTTTTTTTTCGCACTTTTTTTGGAGTGTGAGTTTTTTTTTGTACCTTTGCAATTGCGTTTTGTATATAATAGCCTTTATGAAAAGACTTACTTCCTTGTTGTTTATGCTTTTGGCCGCATGGTCTGCCGCTGTGGCCGCCCCGATTAAGAATGCGCCTGTCAGGCTGGTGCAGCCTTCGGGCGATACGATTGACTGTTTTGTGTCGGGCGACGAGTTTTTCCGCTGGCTTCACGATGCCGATGGGTATGTGATTGTGCAGGACCGCGACTCGGGCTACTACTGGTATGCGGTGAAGGACGCTGAGGGACACTACGTCCCCTCGGCCTACCGTCCGGGCCGCGACAACCCCCGCACCGCCCGCCTGACACCCAACCTCAAACCCTGCAAGTGCGACATCCGCAAAGGGCACCAAACGTTTGACATACCCGAGTCCTATCGCCGCACCCCAGCCAAGACTTCCGGCCGCAACCACGGCACGCTGAACAATCTGGTGGTCTTCATCCGTTTCAGCGACGACACGGCCTGCACCGCCACCCCGTTCTCGACTATCAACGCCCGCTTCAACGACACCACAGCGGGAGCCAACTCGGTGTGCAATTACTTCAGGCACACCAGCTACGGCAACCTGACGCTGAACACCCATTTCTTCCCAGCCCCGCAAAACAATGTGGTGCTTTCCTATCAGGACAGCCACCCGCGGGCCTACTATCAGAAGGCCTCGCCGACCAATCCCATCGGCTATGACGACGAGAGCGACACTGCCCGCCGAAACCGCGAGTTTGCACTGCTCCGCAACGCCTTGGCTTACGTCAACAGCAACTCGCCTGTCCCCTCGTCGCTCGACATCGACTTCGACAACGACGGCTTCGTGGACAACGTGGTCTTCGTCACCAGCGGCGCCTGCAACGATTGGAACGACCTCCTGTGGCCCCACAAGTGGGCCATCTATTTGGCTCCCTACCCCTATATCAACGGCAAACAGGTCTATACTTTCAACCTCATGCAGGTCGATGGCGGCGACCACTATTTCGGCACCAGCACCCTGTGCCACGAAATGTCCCACACTCTCGGCAACCCCGACCTCTACCACTACTACCACTACGACGAGGTGTCGCCCGCCGGCAGCTGGGATTTGATGTGCAACAACTCCACACCGCCCCAGCAGAGCAACTCATCTCTGAAATGCCTATACCTCAACTGGATTGACAATATCGAGGAGGTGAACCATCCGGGTCACTACTCGCTGCAGTCTCTCGGTTCGGGATCCAACAACGCCATCGCCATCGCCTCGCCCGACTCGGACCAGTACTATGTGCTGGAATACCGCAATACGGCCGACACTTTTGACTCTTCTATCCCCAACCGGGGCCTGCTGGTGTGGCGGCTCAACTTGGCCTACGAGGCCGACAACCCCGATTTCGACTACTACAGCACTCCCCACCACTTGTGGCTCTTCCGCCCAGGCAGCACCTGCGACACGGTGAACGGCTCGGTGGCACAGGCAGCCTTCGGTGTCGGCGGACGCAACCGCTTCCCCTCGCTCTCCGACCCCACCTCCTACCCCTACCTCTGCGACGGCACGCGCGATACATCTTTTGTCCTTTCTAACATCATCATCAGCCCCGACCAGTCAAGCGTCTCTTTCGACCTCACGTTCAACCGCCCGGGCATTGTCCACGATACTGTTTATCACTTGGTGCACGACACTGTTTACAGGACTGAATACGACACTATCTACCGCTACGCCACCGACACGGTGGTCAACCGCATCACCGACACGGTCTATGTGGCTGTGCCCGATACGCAGTATGTCTCTTACCCCACTTGGCAGGTGCTGGTGTCAAGCGCCGACCCGTGGATGGGCATGACCTCGGGCTCGGGCCGCTATCCGCAGACCTCCGTCGTGGAGATTGCCGCCCTCCCCATTGTCGGCAGCGACACTTCTTACTATGTATTCTCCCACTGGCAGGACGGCAACACCGAGAATCCCCGCCGCGTCGAGGTGACCGGCGACGCCATGTATGTGGCTTACTTCGACACCGTCTCGTCCGAGAAGGCCGCCAAGGCCCTTCCTCCCGCCAATACCGACATCCACGACACCGTCTATATTGACATCCACGACACTGTGTGGATTACCAATCGCGACACCATCTTCATCACTTTCACCGACACCGTCTTCATCGACTTGCGCGACACCGTGGAGCAGCCGGTCCTCATACCAGTGGTACTGGACACGCTCCACTATGGTAAGATACTGGTCCTCAGTGGAGAGAAGGAGAGAGGCTATGTGGCGGGCAACGGCGTCTTCGCCCTCGGCACCGAGGCCGAGATAGGGGCGGCGCCTTACCCCGGCTACCGCTTCATCTTCTGGCACGACCGGGTGAAGGACAACCCCCGCCGGGTAGTCCTCACCGACTCGCTGAAGGTCTTTGTGGCCGAGTTCGCCCCCTTGGAGGTGAAGCCCGACGACCCCGAACCCGAGGAATGGGAGAAGCGGGTCGATTACCGCGTGCAGGGTCTCACCCTCACCGTCACCTGCCCCGCCTCTTCTTTGGTGCGAATCTTCGACCTCAACGGCCGCCCGCTGGCAGTCTCCGACCCCTGCGGCGACACCAAGACCGAGTCGGTGCGCCCCTTCCAACTCCCACAGTCGGGAGTCTATCTCGTGCAGGTGGGCCCGTTCCCCGTGAAGAAAGTACTGGTCTATTGAACTGCTAATAAGGCCGACGGCTGATGTACAGGCTCCTTTTTGCTACGGTGCTACTGCTGTTGGCGGCGGTGGGTTCCGCCGCAGCTCAGCCCGCCGCCGACTCCAACTGGACGGAGTCGGTGCGGACGGTGACGCTGTGCAAAAACGGCGTGGAACTGGAAGCCCCCGTGCTGACACTCGGCAGCAGCGACCAGCTGCTGCTGCGCTTCGACGTGATGGGCCCCGAGGCGGACAACTATCGGTGGCGTATCCGCCACTGCGACCGCAGGTGGCAGCCCGACGACCTCGAACCTTACGACTATATCTCCGGCTTCGAGGAGGGAGCCGTCGATAACTACAACACCTCTTTCACCACCCAGACCGACTACGTCAACTACTACCAGTACCTCCCCGCCGCCCACAGCCGGCTGCTGGCCTCGGGCAACTACCTGTTGGAGGTCTTCCCGCAGGACCACCCCGACAGTACCCTCTTCACGCGCCGCTTTTGGGTGGTGGAGAACTCGCTGGGCGTCGCCGCCGCCGTGGGCAAGCCCTACGACAATGCGGCCATCTTCGAGCGGCAGGAGGTGAACGTGGCACTGGGCGAGAACCTCGACTATCAGGGCGACCTCCAGCCCCCGTCGCTCAACCCCGACTACCTCCACGTCCTGGTCAGGCAGAACGGACGCACCGACAACGAGCGGGAACTACGCTTCGGCGGCTACGACCGGCAGGGCCTCCTCTATCAAAACCACCCCGAGAACATCTTCGACGGCGGCAACACTTTCCGCTATTTCGACATCAGCAACATCCGCACCCCCATGTACAACGTGCAGCAGATAGCCGACTACGGCGGCGACTGGTTCGCCGTGCTCAAGCCCCTCGAAGACCGCTCCCGCAAACGCTTCGACAACGAGACTGTACTCAACGGCGGCATGAAGGTGAACGTGTGGGACCGCGACGACAAGCAGACCCAGGCCGACTATGTGCAGGTGAACTTCGTCCTTCCGCGCGCCACCCCCTTCCTCGACGGACAGGTCTATGTGGTGGGCGACCTCACCCAATGGAAGATGGACGAGCAGAGCCGTATGCAGTACGACATGACGCTGGGCGCCTACACCCTCCGCCTTCGACTCAAACAGGGCTATTATGCCTATCAGCTGCTCTTCCTTCCCATGGGACAGCACGTGGCCGACACCCGCACCCTCGAAGGCGACCACTACGAAACTCCGAACAACTACTATATTTTCGTTTATTACCGCTCGCCCCTCGACCGCTACGACCGACTGGCAGGTTATTTAAAACTTTAATGACTATGAATAGGAAAAGAACACTAACACTTGCACTTTTGGTGGCCCTCTTCGCGGCCACGGTTTCGGCGGCGCCGGTCAAGAATCTGCCGGTGGCGCGAATCCAGCCTAACGGCGACACGCTGCGTTGCTATGTCTCGGGCGACGAGTTCTATCAGCGGCTGCACGACCGCCTCGGCTACACCATCATTCAGAACGTGGAGAGCGGATGGTATGTGTATGCCGAGAAACAGGGCGGCGTGCTGATGCCTACCAGCCTTGTGGCGGGGCAGGGAGACCCCGCCGCTGCCGGCCTCAAGCCCGGCCTTATCCCCGACCCGTCGGAACTGAAGAAACGCCACGACGCTTGGGAAATCCCCGAGCAGTACCGCGAACCCGCCCCCAAGACCTCGGGCAGCAACCACGGCACGCTGAACAATATTGTCATCTTTATCCGCTTCAGCGACGAGTCTGCCTCCGCCTTTGGCACCTTCAGCTCCATCAACTCGATGTTCAACGACAGCACCGCCGGCGGCGAGTCTATGTTCAAGTACTTCAAGAAGGCCAGCTACAACAAGCTCCGTATCCCCACTTCCTATTTCCCCGCCCCCTCGGGCAACACGGTGATTTCTTATCAGGACACCTTCCCCCGCAACTATTTCCAGCCCTATTCTTCCACCAACACCAGCGGATACAGCGATGACACCGAGCGGCGCAGCCGCGAGTTCGGCCTCATCCAGCGCGCTGTGAACTGGGTCAACGCCAACAGCCCCGTCCCCACCTCGCTCAACCTCGATATGGATAACGACGGCAAGGTGGATAACATCTGCTTTCTGGTCAGCGGCACCTACACCGGCTGGAGTGAACTGCTGTGGCCCCACAAGTGGAGCCTCTACGACCGCAATGTCTATATCAACAGCAAGCGGGTCTATACGTTCAACCTGCAGCTTGCCGGCTCGGGCACCCACTATTTCAGCGTCAGCACCTTCTGCCACGAAATGACCCACACCCTCGGCTGTCCCGACCTCTACCACTACGACAACTACACCAGCGTTTCGGCCGCGGGCAGCTGGGATTTGATGCACAGCAACTCCACCCCGCCCCAGCAGACCAACTCCCTCTTCAAGAAGAAGTACCTCAACTGGTTTGACAGCATTCCGCTGCTCACCGACTCGGGCAGCTACACCATGCAGTCCTTAGGCTCGGGCCCCAACCACGCCTACAAGATTGCCTCGTCCAACTCCCACCAGTGGTACATTCTGGAGTACCGCAATACGGCCGACACCTTCGACTCCAGCATTCCCAACCGGGGTATGCTCATCTGGCGCTACAACGACTTGTCGGCTGCCGACAACGCCTCCTTCGACAACGGCTCTACCCCGCACGAGTTGTGGCTCTTCCGCCCGGGCAGCAACGACGACACCACCTCGGGCACAGTCTCCGCCGCCGCATTCGGCGTGAGCGGACGCAACGCCTTCAGCAGCACCACCAACCCGCACCCCTACCTCTGCAACGGAACGGCCGACACCTCGTTCTCCATCACAAATATTGCCATCAGCGCCGACTACAGTTCGGTCTCCTTCACCTTCAACCCGGGCAACGGCGGCCCGACCTGCCCGCCCCTCGCCACTTTCCCCCACCAGCAAGGCTTCGAGAGCGGCGACGTGGATTGCTGGACTTTCTGTAGTATGGATGATGCCAACGACGGAAGGACTGGCGCGATTACGGCCACCTCTTCCACCCAGCCCCATTCGGGAAGTTATATGTTCGCTTTCTCTTCCTATTCCCGTGCGACGGACTACAACCAATACCTCCTCTCCCCCAGGCTACAGCACAGCAGCCCGCTGCATTTCGGCTTCTACTACCGCAAGAGCAACAACCAAAACGAATCATTCGCCGTCAAGTATTCCACTACCAACAACCAGCCGTCGTCTTTCACTAACACGCTGGCAACGCAGACCGTCTCCTCTACCGGCTGGCATTACTGCGACGTGCTGGTCCCTGCCAATGCCAATTATGTGACCATCAACTATAACTCCAACTATGCCTATTACCTCTATATCGACGACATCTTTCTCCGCGATACGCTGAATGAGGAACATGACACTACCTACCTCTATGTGCATGACACGCTGACCCGAATCGTGTATGACACGCTCTCGCGCCTTGTCCACGACACCATCTACAGCCGCGTGACCGACACCGCAGAGTACGTCATTTATGACACTCTGTTTGTCGAACTGGAATATGCACGCTTGGAGGTGGTCTCTACCGACAGCTACAGGGGTGGCGTGTCGGGCAGCGGTCACTACCCCATTGGCGGGCAGGTGCAGATTGCGGCACTCCCCAACCGGGGCTACCGCTTTGCCCGCTGGCAGGACGGCTCCACCGCCAACCCCCGCACGGTGACTATCGGCGGCGATGTCATGTATATGGCCTCTTTCGAGTCCCTCGATGCCAAGACTCCTCAGCCCACTATCATACACGACACCATCATTATCCGCGACACTACCTGGATTGATCGACACGACACGGTGTGGGTGACGGTGAGAGACACCACCCTCATTGTCCTCCACGACACGGTGTGGGTGCCCGTCCACCAGCCCTTCCCCTACGACTCTACCACCTACTTTACGCTCACCGTCCGCTCGGCCGACAGCACCATGGGCTTTGTCGCCGGTTCGGGACGATTCCCCATCGGCACCGAGGTGGAAGTGGGCGCTGGAGCACTCCCGGGCTTCAAGTTCTACGAATGGTCTAACCAGTCCGCCACCAACCCGCTCAAGGTGCGTCTCACTGCCGACCTCGAGTTGACGGCAACCTTTGTCGTTGACCAGGGTGAGACGGTGCTGACCCCACGCCAGACAGATGCCCTCATCTACACGCAGGGCGCCTCGGTGGTGGTGAAGATGGACGACCCCAGCACCAGTGTCGAAATCCTCAACATACTGGGCCAGCGGGTCTATTCTGCAGTTGGAAGCTTCACCTCGTCCCCCCTCCGTCCGGGAGTCTATCTTGTGAGGGTGCAGGGCTGTGCGGCCAAAAAAGTTGTCGTCGCACAACATTAATCGCCCCTTGCCGTTTATCCCCGTATGTTCAACATCTACATAGAGACTTACGGCTGTCAGATGAATTTTGCCGACAGCGAGGTGGTGGCCTCTCTTCTCACGAAGAGGGGCTGCTCCCTCGTTGGCGAGGCGGAGAAGGCCGACTACATTCTCATCAACACCTGCGCCATCAGGGACAATGCCGAGCAGCGTATCCGCAAGCGGCTCCACGAGCTGAGGGCCTTGCAGCAGCGCCGTCCCGCTTTGCGGATTGGCATTCTCGGCTGCATGGCCGAGCGGCTGCAGCACCGCCTGATGACGGAGGAGGAGAACGTGAGCTTCGTGGTGGGCCCCGACTCATACCGCCGGCTGCCCGACCTCTTAGATAAGGTGCGCCAGCCGGGCATTAAGGAGGCTGCCACCGAACTTAGCACCACCGAGACTTATTCGGACATCGAACCCGTGCGCCTCGGCGGCAACGGCATTTCGGCATATATCTCCATCATGCGGGGATGTCAGAATTACTGCGCCTACTGTGTGGTGCCATACACCCGCGGTCGTGAGCGCAGCCGCGACCCCGAAACTATCGTGGCCGAGGCACGCAGCCTGGCCAGTCAGGGCTACAAGGAGGTGACGCTCCTCGGTCAGAACGTCAACTCCTACCGTTGGAGAAACTCCTCGGGTCAGAACGGTCTCGAGGACGAGGTGACCTTCCCCGAACTCATGCGCCGCGTGGCGGAGGTGAGTCCTCAGTTGCGGGTACGTTTCGCCACATCGCACCCCAAGGACTTGAGTGACGACTTGCTGCGGGTGATGGCCTCCTATCCCAACATCTGCAAGTGCATCCACCTTCCCGTGCAGAGTGGCAGCGACCGTATGCTCAAGCTCATGAACCGCCACTACGACTCGGCTTGGTATCTCGACCGCATTGCCGCCATCCGTCGCTTTATGCCCGACTGCTCCATCACTACCGATGTGATTGCCGGCTTTTGTACCGAGACCGAGGAGGACCACCGCCAGACGCTCGACATCTTCAGACGGGTGCGCTACGACTACGCCTATATGTTCAAATTCTCGATGAGGCCCGACACCTACGCTGCCAAGCACCTCGCCGACGATGTGCCGGACGATGTGAAGACCCGCCGCTTGGAGGAGATTATCGCCCTCCAAGGCCAAGTGGCTTTAGAGAATAACCGCACCGAGATTGGACGGGTGTTCGAGATACTGGTCGAGGGCGAGTCGCACAGAAGCCGCGAGCAACTATTCGGACGCACCTCGCAGAATAAGGTGGTGGTCTTCGACCGCCACGATGTGAAGCCGGGCGATTATGTCTTCGTGAAGGTGTGCGACTGCACCGCCGCCACGCTCAAAGGCGTGCTTTCCGACAGCTGCGGAACTCCGCTCTTCGGTTAGCCTGCCTCATGTTTTACTTCTAACTTTTCTGACTCGATGAATCAATCTTTTTTTCAGCAGCACCCATTGGCCAAGCACTTGCTCTATATGGTGGGGGTGTCGTTTGTCATCCTGTTTTTTGTCTTTCTGTTCATCAAGATTGTCGCCCGGCAGGGCAAGGAATATGAGTTGCCCGACTTCCGCGGCAAGACGCTGCAGGAGTTGAAGGACAGTAACGACTTGCGGTTGCGGTATGTGGTGGTTGATTCGGTCTATGATGCCGATGCCGAAGGGGGCTTGGTTATCCAGCAAGACCCGCTGCCCGGCACTATGGTAAAGACCCGCCGAAAGGTGTATGTGACGGTGACGATGTTCGCTCCCTCGGAGGTGGTGCTGCCCGAATTGTCGAATATGTCGGTGCGCAGCGCTGTGTCGTCGCTCGAGGCTGCAGGCCTCCGTTGCGGCCGGCTGCGGTTTGTCGATAGCCCCTACCGCAATGTGGTGCTGGAATGCTCCTGCCGCGGCCGACAGATTTATGCCGGGCAGTCGATGGGCCATGGCGACGTGGTTGACTTGGTTGTGGGGTTGGGCGATGGCAGCGGAGGAACGATGATTCCCTTTGTCATCGGACAGGCTCCCGCCAAGGTGCACAAAGCCCTGCTCTCGGCCTCGCTCAACGTGGGCAGGGAGCATTTCGACAGTGTGGAGAATCGCAGCACCGCGGTTTGCTACCGCATGGATCCCGACTATACGGGCGTCTCGCGCTACCCCCTCGGCACCTACGTGGAACTGTGGTACTGCGAGGCCTCGCAGGCCGACGTGGAGCGCATTATCGCTAATTTCAAGGTCGATTCGACCAAGATTATTGAACCGACCGACGAGATGTGGAACGCTGAGGAGTTGGATGCCGGTGACTATAACGACTGGGACTGGTAGGATGAAGAGGCTTGCCGTACTTCTCTGTCTCCTGTTGTCGGGCTCGCTCTTCGCACAAGAGGTGCTGCTGCCCGTCCGTTTCGCCGCTCCGCCCCAGCTCAAGGGACAGAGCGGCTCCGAATTGCCGTTCTTCGACGACTTCTGCGACTCTTCGTCTTTCTCCCGCTGGACCTTTGGCGGAGCCTTCCCCAATCACGGCTATGCCCCCCTGCCCCCGACGGTGGGCATGGTGACGCTCGACGCTTACGATGCCGACGGCAACCTCTACCCGCAGCAGCTGTCTGAAAAGGTGGGGGGCGACACGCTCCTCTCTGTCCCCCTGCGGCTCGATTCGGTCTTCTACCCCTACCCCCGACGCATTTCCGCAGACGACTCTCTTTATCTGAGCTTCTATTTCACCACCGGCGGAGGCTACGGCAACTATTGGGAGCGGAGCGGCGACACCCCGGAGAAGGATGACTCGCTGCTGCTCCAGTTCTACGCCCCCCAGCAGGACCAGTGGCATACGGTGTGGCGGTTCCCAGGTCTGCCCCCCGACAGTCTCCGCTCGTGGTACGGCACCTACTGGCCTCAGGTAACACTCCCCATCACCGAGGCGGATTTTCTCCAGCAGGGCTTCCGCTTCAGGTTTGTCAACTATTGCAGCCTCGACAACGTAACCAAGGTGGGCTACCTCGCCAACGCCGACCAGTGGAATATCGACTATGTCTATCTCGACTTGAACCGCCACTGCGGCGACACCGCTTTCCGCGATGTGGCTTTCGTCAACCCAGCCCAGTCTATGCTGAGGGACTTCCAGTCTATGCCCTTCCGCCAGTTCGCCTATTCCGACATGAGGGACTCTCTCTCGCTCACCATAGCCAACCTCTTCTCCGAAGAACTGGCCGCTCAGTATGGCTATTCTATCTGCGACCAGCAGGGCACGGAATTGCACCGCTATGAAGGCGGCTTCGAGAATGTGCCGCCGTTCATGCCCGGCTGCCGCTATCAGACTTCGCCGCTCCACGCACGCCCCCCTCTCGCATTTACGCTGCCTGTCTCCCCTTCGGAGTCGTGTTCTTTCGACATCGTCCACTCGCTCCGCGAAGGCGTGGGCGGCAGCTCCGCCATCGACCGCTATCGGACCAGAAACGACACGGTGGCCTTCCATCAGCGGTTCGACTACTATTATGCCTACGATGACGGCTCGCCCGAGAACGGCTACGGACTCACTTCCACTAACAGCGTGCTGTGGCTCGCTGTCCGCTTCCCTCTGCGGGTTGAGGATACGCTCACAGCCATCGACCTCTATTTCAACACTACCTACGGCCAGCAGAATGCCTCGGTTCCGTTCCTCCTTACGGTGTGGGACGACGGTGGCGGCCGCCCGGGCAACTGCATCTACCAAGACAGCGGCCAGCGCAAACCGTGCTTCGAGGGGTTCAATCGCTTTGTCCGCTACTTCCTCGAAGAACCCCTCGTCTGCAACGGCACTATTTATGTGGGCCTCCAGCAGAACAACAACGTCTTCCTCAACCTCGGTTTCGACCGCAACAACGATGCCTCTTCCGCCATCTTCTATATGACTTCGATTGATTGGCAGACCAGCATTCTCAAGGGTTCGCTGATGCTCCGCCCCTGTTTCGGACAGCGTGCCTTCGTCACCGCCCCGCAGGTCGATGAGTCTGTTGCTTTTGCCCGAGTATGGTCCGAGGGCAGCGTGATAAAGATTAGGTTCCAAGTCGGCTGTGGTCAGCCCGTCCAAGTATTCGACTTGATGGGGCGGAGGGTCTTCTTCCTCCCCGTCGCCGATGGCTGCAAACTGGAAGTGCAGACCCCCTCGCTGCGGCCGGGTCTCTACTTGGTGAGGATCGGTACCGCCGCCGCACATAAAGTGATTGTGAAGCAATGAACCAAGAAAACATCCCCTCCTCCGAACTTCAAGAGGAGACCGAACTATACGAACATCACCATCTTGTTGTTGACAGGGGGCAGGCCTTGCTCCGCCTCGACAAGTACCTCCAAATGCGTATAGAGGGAATCTCGCGCAACAAGGTGCAGGCTGCTGTCAAGGCGGGCTGCGTGCTGGTGAATGGCAATGTTGCCAAGTCCAACTACAAGGTAAAGCCTCTTGACGACATCCGGGTGCTCCTCCCCGAACCGCCCCACGATTTCGAGGTCTTGCCCGAGCAAATGCCCCTCAACATCGTCTATGAGGACGACGACGTTCTCGTCATCGATAAGCCCGCCGGCCTCGTGGTCCATCCCGGCTACGGCAACTTCAACGGCACCCTCCTCAACGGGCTGCTCTTCTATCTCGGCTACCAGCCTTTCCTCGTTCACCGTATCGACAAGGACACCTCGGGCCTTCTGCTGGTGGCCAAGACCGAGGAGGCGCAGGTGCGGCTGGCCAAGCAGTTCTTCGACCACACCACCGAGCGCAAATACAACGCCCTTGTGTGGGGCAATTTCGACGAGGACAGCGGTACCATCGTCGGCAACCTTGAGCGGTCGCCCAAAGACCGCCGGGTGATGCACGTCACCGATGACCCCGAGCGAGGCAAACACGCCGTCACCCATTGGCGGGTGCTTCAGCGGTTCGGCTACGTCACCCTCGTTGAGTGTGTCTTGGAGACTGGCCGCACCCATCAGATTAGGGCGCACATGCGCCACATCGGACATCCTCTCTTCTCTGACGCTCCCTACGGAGGAGACCAGATTCTCAAGGGAACCACCTTTTCTAAATACAAGCAGTTTGTAGAAAACTGTTTCCGTCTTCTCCCACGGCAGGCGCTCCACGCCCTCGTCCTCGGCTTCGACCACCCCTCCACTGGTCAGCACCTCCATTTCGAGAGTCCTCTGCCCCCCGATTTTACCGCTGTCATCGACAAGTGGAGCACCTACTCCCAGTCTTTCCGTCTGCTGAATGAATAATGCAGCGTCTCCAGTCGCTATCGATCGAAGAATACTCCACGAGTAGTCTGGTGGCTTTCAAGCAAACCCCCATCCACTGTTCGGCTTTGCCTAATTGTCAGAGGAATAGTTCTGTGGGGTGGCTTCTCGGCCGGTGGTTGGTAGGAAGGTGTGTGAAACGAGGATGGGTCAGTTATTGGGTTGGGGAACGGTGGAATTGTGGCAGGGTAGGATAGGGTAGGAGAGGAGAGGTGGGGAAAGGCCAATTCAGTATTCCCACATATCCCAGGCAATGTTCATTATCTCCTCTTCGATTCGTTCCGACTCCAGCATGGCGTCTGTACCTGTTAGGTAGTCGTGAATCTTTCGGTTCCAAATGTTGTCGGTGCGCGTGATGAATGAACTGAACATATTGTCCTGAAAGATGATTTCCCACGAGGGAAGCCGGGTCAGGTTGTCTCGGATGTAGGCTTCCTTCTTTACGAACAGGTTTCTCACGTTGTACGAGAGCATCGGAATCCAAAAGAGCGGCTTCATGCCCAAGAATATCATTTCCCCCTCTATCTCACGATACTGGGTTTCCATGGGGGCGAGGGCCAATTTACGGTTCTGCATTCCGCTCTTTGCTTTGTCCAAAAACACCACTTCTTTGAGGGCGTATTGGTAGATGTTCTCTGAAGAAAATTCGTGGGGAATGAAGACTGTTTGGTAGCTCATTTCGCCCCAGTCGTCATACACCTCCATCTGCACGGTGTCGCTCCGGGTTGCACGGTCTATTATCAGCTGCCCATCTATTGGCACCTTCAGCTCGTCGTCCTCATACAACTCAATCTGTCCTGCCTGTATGGCCTCCCATAGCACGTATGCAAGATTTTTTCTTCCCCGCACACCTTCCTGTGAGGAGGGAAAGTAGAAGAACTGGTTTTCTTTCTCTCTCACGTCAATAGTACGCCACACGAGCCGCTCCCAATAGATGTCGCACCCCCGCACATGAGGCAGCCGTATGGGTTCCATGTTCCATTGCATTGAACGTTCATAGTAGTCGTCTGCCTGAGGTTCGACAAACTGCCCCCGTGCCGCCCACGGCAGCAGGGTCAGTGTCAGTACGATGAACTTCAGTCGAGCCATGTGTGAAAAACGGGTTGATGACTACCATGACCACTTACGGCCATTAGTGGGGTATCGTCAATTCACACTTCACAATTCACGATTCACACTTCACAACCACCTAAAGAGCGAGAGTTAAGAATAAGTGACCTTATTCTTAACTCTCGCAAAAAGGTGAATTATGTTCTCTTCGTAGTGTGTGAAATAAGGGTATTAGTACTCCCACATATCGGACTCAAGGTCGAAGATCGTCTCTTCAATCTTCTGAGATTCCATTTGGGCATCCAATCCGGTCAGGTAGTCTTTGATTGAGCGGTTGTAGGTGTTGGTCTCGCGGGTGACAAAACTGTCGAAATAACGGCTGAGGAATATCTCGTCATAACTCCGCTCCATATTGTTGTTGTTTCTGTCGTAGGCATCGTGACGGGCCAAAACATCACGGACGGTCTGTCTGTTCATCGGAATCCAAAATCTATCAATCAGATTACAGGTTCTCTCGCCTTCCACGTCGCGGCAGCTGTTATAGACCAGCGCCAAAGCAACGATGCGTACCTTCATGCGGGTATCCTGCTTGTCGATGTACCAGTACTCTTTCAGACGCACTTGATAGTAATCTTGGGAGGTGAACTTCGTAATCAAAACAGTATCGTGACCTTCGGCGATGATTTCGTCATATTCATCGCGGATGGGGTCTGTCTTGGTGGTATCCATCTTGTTGAGTTTGCCGCTCATTTCCGACCATTCGATGGGCACTTTCAATTCATCGTCGGCGTAGATGGGTATCTCCTCCGCTTCGGCGAACTTGTAGATGAGGTTGGCTAGATTGATGCGGCCTTGGTTGCCCGAGTTCATCTCTTCCACTACGGGGAAGAAAAAGAACTGGTTGAAGTTCTCACGAAAATCTATGGTGCGCCAAATACAGGTCTCCCAAATCACGTCGTTTCCGCGCAGCGCCTGGAAAGGCATGGCTTTCTTCTGCGAGTTCATCGTGCGGTCGTAGTAGTTGGTGTAATTGTCCTCGTCAGAAGCATCGAGGATGTTCTGAGCATTCACAGTGACTGCACTGCAGGCGAACAAAAGGAGGCAGATGCCTAACAATACTTTTTTCATATCGAGTTCGTTTTATTTTTATCGAGATATGTTTATTTGCTAACTGTCCAAGTACGCTCTATCTTCTCTTTTCGGCCGTCGCCCAATACCACGTCCGCAGTAACCACAATCTTGCAGCCAGGCTTTGCCTTGGTGATAGCGCTCTTAATTTCCGGAGTCCAGTCCTTTCCGCGGGCGTTCATTTCTTCCATGCCGGGAACGCGGGTGATGAACACTTTTTGGTTGGTGACTTGCGGAGCCTTCATTTTGAAGGCAAACTCAGGACCGTAACTGGCACGGATATAGCTTGCACTCTTCAACTCGGCCACTTTGATGGGCTTGCCCTCTTCATAGTTGCCGATATATAGCTTCGGAGTGGGTATCATGCGGATTCTGAACTCCTGCTTGCTCATTTCGCGTGTGCCGCGACCATCCTTGATTGAGGTCTTCAGCTCCACTTTGCCTGTGTTCTTCTTAGGCTTGATGGTATAGTAGCTGTCTCCCATGCTTTTGTCGGCTGTCAGTGTTGCCGCGCTGGGGTCGGTCAAGGTGACTATCACATCGTGAGCGGCAGTGCCGGGCACCGAGATTCTGATGGGGTTTTCGATATTGGCATATACCACGTTCATTTCCGTCAGTTCATACACTGCCATAGGGGCCGCCACATAGTAGCTCTGCTTGAACTCGTAGCTTTCTGTTCCGTTGTCGTTCTTCACATACACCGTGCCGCTGACGGTCTTTGGACCAGTGGTGTTGCAGGTGGCTGTATAGACCACGGCACCAGAGTCGTTGGAGGTGAAGTGTGAGCCGCCAACATTGGCTTCAAAGTGTGCCTTTGAGTCGTAGGCTCCCACATTGACCACCAGCTCATATTTGCCGCCCTGCATCACATAAGGAGAACTCGGGCGAGCGATGACTGCTACTTTGTCAAATGAGAAGTCATTAGATTTCACCTGCTTATAGAGCATATTGACAGCGTCAAACTCGGCATTCATCACCTCAGCCTTCATTCGCACCAGCGTCACTAATGCGGCACCTGCTACGGTCTCGTTGAAGTTGAGCATTTCCCATGACTTGAGCTTTCCTTCACTGTTGAACTCCTTTCCCTCAACATTCAGTCCTAAAGAGACGTGAGCGGAGTCGTTGCCCAGTATGTTTTTCACTTGGTGTTTGTAGTCGTGGATTTTCTGCTTCAACTCCACGGCTGCACCCTCTGTAGCCTCGTCTCCCTCGCCTTTGCCGACAAAGAATGACGTTCCGGCGTGGTTGTCGTCAAGTTTTTGTATCCAGCTGAAGCCATCTAAACTAACTGCCCTCCTTACGCTGTCAATCATCACTTTTCCTTCGCCATCTTTCAAGGGGATGACAACCTTCTTAGCCTTGGAGCCGTCTTCGTTGAAAGGCTGAATTTCTGCCTTGCTGGCGATTCTTCCGATAAATTCGTAGGTGAGGCTGTCAACGTAGTTTGCAAGGTCTTTGGATAATTGTTTTACCTTCTGAGCCTTCTCGTATTTGTCAACCACCTTGTCGTGGTTGTTCTTTAGGGCGTTTTCAAAGTTGTCGTATGTATCTTGGAGCTTCACTTCCATGTTCTGGTTGGATTTGTTCATGGCGTTACCCACGGACTTGAATCCGTTGACCACCTCTGCTGAGACGTTCAGAGCCAACATGGCAGTGTACACAAGGTACATCATCTGAATCATTTTTTGTCGCGGGGTTTCCGGACAGTTTGATGCACTCATACTATCTAATTAATGATTAATTTAGAACAGTTTGATATAACGATTAATTAGATACGGGTCTGCATAGCGGCAAGCATATTGCCATAGACGTTGTTGAGTTCAGCAACCTTGCGCGACAGTGCGTCAACCTGTTCTTTGTACTTTAGGACGCCTTCGGCCGACGAGGCAAAGTTGTTCATCATGCTCTGTATGCGCTCTTCCACCTCTTTAGTGGCTTCTAACTGGCTGGTAGAGGTCTGAAGCTGCATTTCGTACATGGCGTTGACAGATGCAAGGCTACCGGCCAACTTCTTCATTTCATCTGCGTAGGATGCGTCGCCGCTGGTCAGCGCCGCTGCGGTTTCCTGATAGATGGTTGTGAGTGTGTTGACGGCTTCGGTTGCCTGTTTGAGGTTGTTGACGGCTTCGGCGGCCTGGTCCAAACTGCTTACAAACTTGTCGGTGGAGGCTGCGGCCTGTGCCATTCCGTTCATGGCTTGTGCCGATTCGGCAAGGTTCTCCATGCCGCGACCCAGTCGCTCAATGAGTTCGGGTGTTACGTTGGCTTCTTCGAGCATCTTGTCTAAACGTGCAGTGAGGGGGTCGTTGCTGATGGGGGCTTTGATTGGTGCTGTTCCTTCCATCCCATCTTCGCCTTCGACTGACTCTTCGCCCTCGCTAACCTCGCCTTCGGGCAGTCCTTCGCCCTCGGGCAGTCCTTCGCCTTCGGGCATTCCTGCCAACTGGGGATATACGAGCGTCCAGTCAAACTCCACGTGTGGGGGTTCAAATGCGGAGAGGAAGAAGATGACGGTCTCTGTACCCATACCGATGATCAGCATGATGGTACCGCCGGGCCAGTGGTTGATTTTGAACAAGGCTCCGATGATAACGACTGCCGCACCCCATCCGTATAGCTTGGCCATGAAGTTCTTATAACCCTTACTGCGTACAAGATTGTCAATAAAGCTCATGATGTTCTCTTTTTTGTGTGTGTTACTTTTTGATGTATTATTTTGCTTTTCTCAGTTGTGAGATTGTGCTGTTAGGTTAGTATATGTTCGAGGCAGACTTCAGGTTATCACCCTTCACGCGACCCATATAAGGCTGCACGCAGCGGAAACCGATGTAGCATTTGCTGGTGTCCTGATATTCGAAAGAGCGGGTCTGAACCTGGATGAAATATTTCTGGTCTTTCCAGCTGCCGCCACGAATCACTTTACGTTTCATGGCTTTCGGGTCGTTGGGCTGGGCTTCGTAGTTGTAGAAGGGTGCCAGAGCGTTGGCCTGCTGGTAAGTTGATTCGTTGAAGGCATCTAAGCACCATTCGGAGACGTTGCCGGACATATCGTACAGGCCGTAATCGTTGGGGGCATAGTGTCCGACCACCAATGTGCGCACGCCGCCGTCGTCATCGTAGGCGCCTTTCAGCGGCTCATAGTTGGCGAGGAAGCAACCATTCGGGTTTCTGACGTAGGGTCCGCCCCAGGGGTAGCTCTCAGCTGCGATGCCGCCGCGGGAGGCAAACTCCCATTCGGCTTCAGTGGGAAGACGATATTCGTTCATGCGCTGGTAGTTGATGCTCTCGAGGTACTGGTTGAGAATCATGCTCCGCCAGTTGCAGAACGCACGGGTCTGAATCCAGCTGACACCGACAACGGGATAGTTGTCGTAGGCGGTTGAACTGAAATAGTTGTGCGTATAATCATCGTTCATGCTGTAGGTGTAGTCGTGAACCCAGCAGAGCGTATCGGGGTAGATGTTCACGTTCTCGTAATGCACGAAGGCGGAACGGTTGTTCAAGCCGCTCGGTCGGGCGGTGTACATAGTGCCCTGATACTTCTTGGACTCATTGGTAGAGGAAGAGTTTTTCTTGGAAGCACCATTGAGGTTGTCATAATCGACCCAGGTGTAGGTGTAGTTCAGTTGCGAAACATCCAGTTCCTTGCGGCCATAGACCTGATTCTCCTTGGTGACGTAAAGGCCGGTGAGAGCCTCGCGTACTTCGGCATCCTTCCAATGAATTTTCTTTTTCTTGTCGAGGATGGCGGAGTCAAGGTCTTCGCCGTACTCGTTCTGCTCGATTGCGTAGCCTTCAACGCCGTTATCGACAAGGGCCTTACGGGCTATGGAGTCCAGCACCCAATATACGAACTGGCGATATTCGTTGTTGGTGACCTCGGTTTCATCCATGAAGAACGAGGAGACCTGCATGGTGCGGGGCTGGCTTGTCGTGCCGTAGGTGTTGTTCTGTACCCCGGCGCCCATGTTGAAGTTGCCTTGGTTGATGAAGACCATTCCCTTCAGGTCGATGTCTTCAAATGTGGCTCGGTTCTGAACGCCAATAAGTTCTCCGTTTTCTGACGTTGCGGTGCAACCTGCCAGCAAAACGACAGAGGCTGCTACCAAGAAAAATATTTTCTTCATATTGCGTGTATTTTGTTTCGATTTAACTTGCTTATTATACGTTTTCTTTGAGAAAATGTTTCGTTTTGTTCTTCCAAGCAAAGGCTATAGCAGGTAGATGGTGTTGCCGTAGGAGGTTGGCGGTTTCTGTGGGATGACCACCTTGAAGCAGAACTTGAGGAAGAGCTCCAATGTGCCGAAACTTCGCCCGCTCTTGAAGGAGCCGAGTTTGCTTGTGGTGAAGTCGTAATCTACGCCCACATGGAGTTTCTTCCAGTGGACGCCGGCCATGACAGATACTGCGTCCTGTACGCGGTAGCCGAGACCCATCCAAAACACATTCCTGTAGTCCATGAGACATGATAGGTCGGCCTGGAAATAGCTGAAGTTGGCTGTCTTGAGCATTGCGGAGGGCTTGATGCGGATGGAGGGGGCGTTGGACGGTGTCCAGTCGAAGCCGCCGAGGGCATACACGGTCCTGGCGTTCTTGAAGTTTATTTCGCTGTTGGAAGAACCCAACAGGTTCTTTACCGACAATCCGACATAATACTGCCCCGGCACTTGGTAGTAGGCACCCACAGACACGTCGAACATGAATGCCGAGGAGGCTTTGGTGATGAGCGGGTCCACGGTGCCGCTATAAATGGAGCTGGGCGAGCCGGAATAGCCATCGGAACCTTTCAGGCTCGACATATCGATAGAGGCGTTGTTTAAGTTGACCTCGACACCTGCCGAGAGGCTGCCGCTTCCCCAAAACATGCGGAAAGCATAGTCAAGGTTGATGAGCATATTGTTGCGATAGCCAATTTTGTCGGAGACGAAGGTGAAACCAATGCCGCCGTGCAAGAACTTGACGGGCATATCGAAGGTGAACAAGATGTCAACGGGTGTCGAACCTGCACTGACCCCGGAAGCGGGCGAGTCTAACTTGAGTCCCATCCATTGGTTGCGGTACATGGCCGAGGCGCAGATGGAGCCCGAACTGCCGGCATAGCCCGGATTGTAGGACATCCTGTTGAACATATACTGGGAGAACTGAGGCTCTTGTTGGGCTATGGCAACACATGAAAATGCCAAGGCTATCATTAAAAGTGACAGCTTTTTGCTCCATCCGATTTTCATGCGTGTACTCATTTTGTTATCATGTAACTATTTAGTGTTCTGTTTAGTGTATATGATACGGCATTGCTTTTCCGCTGGGTAAGCAAACAATATTTTGACTTGCAAAGATAGCAATAATTATTTACTTGTGATACTTTTTTTCCTTTTTTTTATTTTTTTGTTTCTTTTGCCGGTTTGCCCGCAGATGGATGGTCTCGGGTTAGCCTCTTGATATACCAGACCTTGAGTGCTTGCGGCGAGGGCCGAAGTATGCCTCCCCCGATTGGAGTCTGCTATGAGGAAAATCGCTAACGACTGCTGGTTGGGATGATTATGCTTTCGGGGTAGTTGTCGGCTATTTGTGCCAGCGTCCGCACAGCCTCGCTGCGCAGGCAGTTCAGGGAGATGATGATTCTCACCTGCCTGTTGTACTGGTTGTAGTGTAGGGTTACTTTTTCTTGGAGCTCTTTGGGGAGTCGGTTGATTTCTCTCAAGGCCGACTTGTTCGACCCTACGGTGCATAGTTCTATGTCGTAGCGCTGGATGACTGCCGTGTCTGGCGGCGTGGCAGGTTCGCTGGGCGGAAGAGGTTCGCTCGTGATGACCACGGCGGGCCGGCTCCTCACAACAATGGGTTTGGCTGCGGTCGCAACTGCCGTATCGGCGGGCTTTTCGGCTGGTTTATTGTCGAGGACGGCGGGGCTGGCCTTTCTGAATGATGGGGGCTTCTCGTCAATAGTCTTTTGCTCGTAGGGCGAGATACGCTTGTGGCGGGACTTGTCGCGGAAGGCGAGGTGGGCCTCGGCGGTGAGTGCGGTGGTGTCTTGTCTCCCCCACAGGTATTCCCCCATCGTGGGGGCGAGGGTTCGGACTTCAACGTTCTGCGTCCCCCTCATGCCGAGGGCATACGTCGCTATTTTGGTCATGTCGAGCACTCCCCGGACGGGGCAGCGGTCGTTGACCCGCACCACCACCTGCAGACCGTTGTGCGGGTTTGTCACCAGCAGGTAGGTGCCAAACGGCAGGGTGCGATGGGCGGCCGTGTATTGGTTTTGGCGGAAGACTTCCCCATTCGAGGTCTTGTGGCCCACAAATCTGTCGGCATAGTAGGTTCCGCGCATGGTTAGCACCTTCGAGTCCTCGGCCGGAGGGGTGCTGTCGCTCTGGGCCAGAATGCGGAAAGCACAACAAATAAGCAATAGGAAAAGAACACTTTTTTTGATAGGGCGAAAAGTATTGTGGCCGACGGGGCGCCTGTTTCCGCCGGACCTGATTATTAAACTACCAGCTTAGTGCGTCGGTTTGGATCGAGGCTGCAGGATTGAACCATTGGCCTTGAAGCCGGAGGACTTGTTCGATGATGTCTCGAACACAGCCCCTCCCACCGTCAAACATAGACACATAGTCGCTGATTTCTTTTATTTCTGTGGCCGCGTCGGCGGGGCAGGCTGCCACGCCGCAGTGGGCCATCATTTCATAGTCGGGGATGTCGTCACCCATGCACACAACCTGGCTTTCCTCGAGTCCGTTCTCCGAAAGGAACCGCCTGTAGGTTTCCATCTTGTTGGAGCAGCCCGTGTAGCAGTGCGCCACGCCGAGGGAGGCCATGCGATGGTCGATACTCAGCGAGCGGGCGCCGGAGATTACGGCGATGGTATAGCCCCGTTTCACGGCGTATTGGAGGGCGTAGCCGTCTTTGGTGTTGCCGCAGCGGACGGTCTCTCCGTCGGCGTAGGTCCACACGCTGCCGTCGGTCATCACGCCGTCGAAGTCGAACACGAAGGCTCGAATGTTGCTCAGTTTCTCTTTGTAGTTTATCATGTTTGGGTGGAGTTTGGGGGTGCAGCGTCTAATTTCTGCACACATAGGATAGTGTGTCTTCATACACCTCTCGCCAGCCTTCCCAGCCGAAGTCGTCGCAGAGGTTTTGGTTGTGGAACAGGCAGCAGAATGTGCCGTTTGTCGCCCTCACCTCGTCGGCTATGGCGTGGATGGTCTGTTTGGATTCCTCGGTCGATAGTCCGAGGTGGGACTTGAGGGTGGTGTCCATCACCACGAGTGGGTGGATGTGCAACGGGGTTTCCTGGTCGCTTCCGAGGTCGTAGAACGGAATTTCGCAGCTGGTGCCGCAGCGGAATCCCGGCTGGTCGGCAAACCCCATGCTGTAGTCGTGCCGTATGTCGTGCTGCACCAGCAGCCGGTAGGTGTTGGGCAGGGTGAAACGGAGGAAGTGGAACCGGTTGCGGACGATGGGGCGGTGGAGTATGTCTGCCAGCCGCTCGGTCTCGCGACTCAGCCGGTCGGCCTCTTCGCCGGCGAAATAGGAGCCGTGGAGCCCCACTTTGGCAAAGTCGCCGAGGTGTTGTATCAAGTTGCGGAAGGCGTAGTTGTTGTATGAGGCGGGTTTGTCGTAGAGTCCGTAGTCGCCGATGAGGGTGAAGAATATCAGGTCGCCGTGCTGCTGCTTGGCCTGCTGTTCCAAGATGTAGTCGAAGGTGTCGAAGGGGTCGGCCTCTTTGCAGCACAGCACGCGCAGCCGACGCACCACCTCTTTGGGGTTGCGGCGCTTGAAGCCGTCGCGCAGGCAGCCCATGGAGGTGCGGAAGAGCCCTTTGTGGCGGTAGCAGTAGGCCGAGTCGATGTCGATGGTCTGCACCACGTTGAAGGTCTTGGGCTTGAATACGGTATCTGGATAATGCCGCAGTATGATGTCCCTCACGAGCAGCGCCCACCTATCAACGACGGCTTTTTGGAGGAAGCCGTGGCGGAAGGCGGTGCTTTCTGAGGCAGGAAACCGCCCGTGGGCATCCGCACGGTGGGGCAGGTACTCTTCGTAACGCGAAACCATAAAGAAGATGGCGGCGAACACGTCGAAGGGAAGGGCGGCATCTTTTCCGAAGACGGGGAACATCGCCGGGGTGCCGTCGAAGTCGAAACAGCGGCATTTCTGCTCTTCTATGACGGTCTCAAAGAGCAGGTGGCACGACTTGATGAAGGGCACCTCCGCCCCGCCAATCCGATAGGAACCATAGCACAGACTGGCTTCGTGGTGCTGGAGGAACTTGTTGGCATCGTTGGTGATGGCGAACTCGGTTTGCAGCAAGTCCCGCATCACCACATTGATGGTGTAGCCCAGCCGGTTGGTCAGTTTCGGTACGAATATGAGCAGCATCTGTTGTTGCTTTTTGGCGGCGCAAAGATACGAACTTTTTTCCAAGTGTTAAAAAAAACGCAGCGAACACGCTGTGCGGCTGGTCTCAAGACTTGCCTTTCGTCCGAGGAACAGCGCCCGGTTCTCGGTGCCGATATGTCCGGCTGGGAAGCCGAAGGCCACGGGGTAGGCGTACTCCTCCACGCACGCCTTTATTATCTCTTCGGCGTCCATGCCGAAGGGGACGGCGTTGTCGTGCACATCCGAGAACCGTCCCACAACCAGCCCCGCCAGTTGGGCAAGTGAGCCGTTGCGTTTCAGGTTCTGCATCATGCGGTCGATGTGGTAGAGGTATTCGTCGAGGTCTTCGATGAAGAGTATCTTTCCCCGTGTGTCGATGGCCGAGGGCGACCCGCAGAGGCTGTAGAGGATGGAGAGATTCCCGCCCACCAGCGGACCTTCGCCCACGCCGGCCCGGTTGAGCGGGTGGCAGTCGAAGCGGCAGTCCACCTCGCCGCCGAAGAGTGCCTGTCGGAGTGTGGCGATGGCGGGGGCGGGCTGCTCGGCGGTCTCGGTGGTGATGTTCACGGGCATAATGGCGTGGAGGGTCTCTATTCCGCAGTGCCTGTATATGTGGCTGTGCAGGACGGTGATATCGCTGTAGCCCACAATCCATTTGGGGTGCTGGATGAATGCTGAGAAATCCAGCTGGTCAATAATCCGAACCGTCCCGTAGCCTCCGCGGGCGCAGATGATGGCTTTCACTTCAGGGTCGTCTAAGAGCCGCTGCATCAGGGCGGCTCTCGTTTGGTCGGTGCCGGCCCACTGGTGGTGGCTGTCAAACAGGTGGTCGGGCAGCGCCACCCGCAGCCCCCAAGACTCGAAGAGCCGGATGGCGGGCAGCAGTTCTTCGTGCGACACTTTGCGTGCCGGTGAGGCAATGGCCACGAGGTCGCCCCGGCGAAGGTATGGAGGTCGAAGCATATTGGTGGGTTTGTGAATGGTGAACAGTGAACAGTGAATGGTGAATTGACAGATGGGGGGGGGGCTTGAGTGGGGAGGGGAGCGGCATAATAACGCAGTTCCTGGCGAATAATTGTGTGGCGGGGTTGTGGGCGGACTCCGCCCGCAGTCAGAAAAGGAGCGAGGGACACTGCCCTCAGTGGGCGGAGTCCCTCGCAGCCGACCTGTCCAGCAGGTCCTATGCGTAGTCGTGAAACAATCAGTCGTGAAACATTGCGAATACAGGGAATAACTCCCGAATCACACACTCATTTGTCAATTCACACTTCACTATTCACTCTACAAAAACACATACCTTGCAATAAACAGTGCGGCGAGCACCCACATGGTGGGGGTGATTTTCTTGCACTTGTTGCAGCAGGCGTTCAGCACCACATAGAAAATCATGCCGATGAGGATACCGTCGGAAATGCTGTAGGCGGTGGCCATCACCAGCATGGTGATGAATGCGGGGAGAGCCTCGGTGTAGTCGTCCCAGTCGATTTTGCGCACGGGAGCCATCATCATCATGCCCACGATGACGAGGGCGGGGGCGGTGGCGGCGGCGGGGATGGCGAGGAACAGTGGAGCGAAGGGGAGTGCCAGGGCGAAGCAGCAGGCGATGACGAGGGCGGTGAGGCCCGAGCGTCCGCCGGCTCCCACGCCGGCGGCGCTCTCCACGTAGGTGGTGGTGGTGGAAGTGCCGAGGGCTGCGCCGCAGGTGGTGGCAATGGCGTCGGCCATGAAGCACTGGTTGATGCGGTCCACGTTGCCCTTCTCGTCAACGAATCCGGCCTTCTCCGACACTCCGATGAGGGTGCCCATGGTGTCGAACATATCGATGAAGAGGAAGGTGAACACCACCACTATCATGTCGAGTATGCCCTTGGTGGTGGTCAGTTCGCTCCAGGTGAACTGGCAGGCGATGCCGCTGATGCCGGGCACCGAGCCCGCCACGCCGCTGAGGTGGGTGACGGCTTGGCAGGTGCCGTCGATGCGGAACATGGGAATGCAGCCGATGAAGGTGGTGGCGAGGATGCCGATGAGGATGCCGCCCGGCACCTTCAGCAGCACCAGGGCGCCGGTGACCACAATGCCGATGACGGCCAGCAGGGCGGTGCCTTCGGTCACGCTGCCGAGGGTCACCAGCGTGGGGCCGTCAACGATTATGCCGCTGTTCTGCAAGCCGATGAAGGCCACGAAGAGGCCGATGCCGGCGCCGATGGCGTACTTGAGGTTGAGCGGCACGGCATCCACTATCAGCTGGCGCACCTTGGTGAGGGTGAGGATGATGAAGATGATGCCTTCGATGAACACCGCCGTCAGCGCAAACTGCCAGCTGTAGCCCATGGTTAGGCATACCGTATAGACGAAGAAGGCGTTCAGCCCCAAGCCCGGGGCTAGGCCGAAAGGCTTTTTGCCGATGAAGGCCATGGCGAGGGTGCCGATGATGGCAGCCAAGGCGGTGGCGGTGAACACGGCGCCGTTCTCAAGCGACATTTCGCCGCCGAGGGTGCTGAAGATTCCGGGATTGACGGCCAGGATGTAGGCCATGGTCAGGAAGGTGGTGATACCGGCCAGTATCTCGGTGCGCACCTTCATGGTCGAGGGGTCGAAGTTGAATAATTTTTTTAACATATTGGGTTGGATTTAGAGGTTGTGCGATGTTGTTTCCGAAAGGTGTTCCTTTTCCAAACAGCAGCCCGGCGCCGGGGAGCGGGACGGAGGCCGCGAGGTCTTGCCGTCCTGCGTCTCGACACCGGGCGGTGTCTCATATTAGAAGTTCCACTTCAGGCCGAGGCAGGGAGCCACAGTGAAGCCCTTGTTGTTGTCGGGATAGCTCTTCCAGCCGCCGCCGAAGTTGTAGGCCATTTCCACTTCGCCGCCCACCAGCAGGTTGTCGCAGCCGAAGTGCTGTCCCACGTTGTACCAAATCTGAGGCTCGGTGAGGGCCACCAGCTTGGTGTTGACCCACTCCAGTTTGTCGTTGACGCCCCAGTTGGCATTCTCGCCCCACACATCTAAGAAGCCGCTGAACGAAAGCCCCTTCACGCCGAAGATGTTGTTCATGCCCCACACGAAAGTGAACTGCAGCGGTATGTCGCTCACCCTGTCGTAGGGACGGAGGAGGGCGGGAGTCTTGTCGAGGTCTTTCTGCCCGCTGATGCGCTTATACATCAGCTCGAAGGTGAAGGTGTTGGAGTAGTCGGCGTTGTGGAGGAAGTATTCCACGCCGAAGAGCCAGGCGTTGTTCACCGGGTAGCCGGCGATACCCGAACCGGCGGGGTAGATGCCGTTGCCGCCGTTCCACTCCACGTGGAGGCTGAGGTCTTTGAGGCAGCTGCCCTTCCAAAAGTTCAGCGAGCGTGCAATCTCGGTGTAGAAGTCCGACGGATAGGCGCGGTCGAACTTGTGGTAGATGTCCACGAAGAAGAAGGTGCTGCCCCACTTGTCGCCCTTGAACATTTCGAGGGTGGTGGTGAGCTGCTTGCGGTTGAAGTCGTACTGCTCTTGCAGGTTGACCTGCGCGTTGGCTGCTATGCTGGCAACGAGCATGGCGGCGGCTAATAATACTTTTCTCATGTTACTGTTGGTTTTTAAGTTATTTTTGGATTTGCAAAAGTACACTTTTTTCCGAATACGGCAAAACTTTTTTTTCGGAACTGCCGAACCTTCGGGCGTGGTGTGCCGACTTTCGGGGCTGGGGCGGGGCTGCAGGGCCGTGAAGCGGGCGGGCTAACTTATTTGTGTCCAGTCGATGGGTTCTGCTCCCTGCTGCCGCAGGTAGGCGTTGCACTGCGAGAAGTGGCGGCAGCCGAAAAAGCCGCGGTAGGCCGAGAGGGGCGACGGGTGGGGCGCGGTGAGGACGCAGTGGCGGGCGCGGTCAACATATCGGGCTTTGCTGATGGCAAAACTGCCCCACAGCAGGAACACCAGCCCGCTGCGCTGCTGGGCGAGGGCCTGTATGGCGGCGTCGGTGAAGGTCTCCCAGCCTCGGCGCTGGTGCGAGCCGGCCTGGTGGGCCCTCACGGTCAGGGTGGCATTGAGCAGCAGCACTCCTTGGTCGGCCCAGCCCGTCAGGTTGCCGCGGGTGATCGGTATGTTGGTGCCGAGGTCGCAGTTAATCTCCTTGATGATGTTCACCAACGAGGGGGGCACTGCCACCCCCTGCGGCACCGAGAAGCAGAGGCCGTGGGCTTGTCCGGGTTCGTGGTAGGGGTCTTGGCCCAGTATTACCGCCTTCACCTTGTTGAAGGGGGTGCGGTCGAAGGCGGCGAAGATGTCGCCCCCCTTGGGGTAGCACACGTGCTGCTGCCGCTCGGCCACGAGGAAGGCTTTCAACTCCTCGAAGTAGGGAGCCTCGAACTGGGGTTGCAATGCGTTGAGCCATCCCGGCTCTATCTTGGGCTGCACCATGGCTGGGGGGGGGGGGCTATTGCACAAATCCGTTGTACAGCAGTTCTTCGCCCACGGTGGAGGTGTCGCCGTGGCCCGGAATGACGGCGTAGTCTTCGGGCAGGGTGAGGATGCGTGTCTTGATTTTGTCGATGAGCAGGGGGTAGTCGCCGCCGGGCAGGTCGGTGCGTCCTATGCTGCCGCGGAAGAGGGCGTCGCCCGTGAAGGCGGCTTTGTCGGCGTGCAGCACGTAGGTGGCGCTGCCGGGGCAGTGGCCGGGGGTGAGCCGCACTTCTATCTCGGCGTGCTGGTCTCCGCCGCCGAGGGTCAGGCGGTCGTTGTCCTCCACATAGCGGCGTTCCAACCCGGCGGGCGCCGAGGCGGCAAAGCCCATCATTGAGCCGTACAGTTCGGCCTGGGCAAGGAGTTTCTCGCCGTCGCGGTGCATGGTGACGGGCAGGCCGTAGCGGCGGCACACCGGCTCCAGTCCGGCAATGTGGTCTATGTGGGCGTGGGTGAGCAGCACCATGGCGGGTTTCAGGCCGCCGTCGGCAATGAAGCGTTCCACGGCCTCCAGTTCGCGGGGCTGCTCCATGCCGGGGTCGATAATGGCGCACTCTTTCAAGGCCTCGTCCCACACAACGAAGCAGTTCACCTGAAAGTGGTTTACTACAAATTGCTTTATGTGCATGGCTTGGGGGTGACGGCGCTGCCCCGCCTTGCCTCCCGTTCCGCCCATGGGGCGGGGCGGGGGACATGACGGTGGCGGCGGCGGCGGGTGGTTATTCGGCGGCTATCCACTGCTCCACGCATTCTTTCTGCACGGGCGGGATGTCGAGTTTGTTCTTCTTGCGCAGACCGTTGAGGTCGTTGTACAGCTTGTTGGGGTTGGCCTCTCTCAGTTGGGCGATGGTGTTTATGCCCGCCTTCCGCAGCATCGGCACCCACTCGGCGGCCACGCCGCGGGCCACAAAGTCCTCGTCGGTGGTTATGGCGGCCTTCTTCTCGGGCTTCATCTGCGGGAAGAGCAGCACGTCCTGGATGCTCTGTTCGCCCGTCATCATCATCACCAAGCGGTCTATCCCTATGCCCATGCCCGACGTGGGGGGCATTCCGAACTCGAGGGCGCGCACAAAGTCCATGTCGATGAACATGGCCTCGTCGTCGCCCTTCTCGCTCAGCCGCAACTGCTCTTGGAAGCGCCCCAGCTGGTCGATGGGGTCGTTGAGCTCGCTGTAGGCGTTGGCCAGCTCTTTGCCGTTCACAAAGAGCTCGAAACGCTCGGTGAGGTTGGGGTTGTCGCGGTGACGCTTGCACAGGGGCGACATTTCTATGGGGTAGTCGGTCACGAAGGTGGGCTGTATGAGGGTGTGCTCGCACTTCTCGCCGAAGATGGCGTCAATGAGCTTGCCCTTGCCCATGGTCTCGTTGGTCTCCACGCCCAGTGCCTTGCAGGTGTCGCGCAGTTGCTGCTCGTCCATGCCGGCCACGTCGTAGCCTGTCATCTCCTTGATTAGCCCGCACATCGGCGCACGGCGGAACGGGGGCTTGAAGTCTATCTCGTTGCCCCACACCTCCACGGTGGTCTTGCCGTGCAGGGTGAGGGCTATCCGTTCCAGCATCTTCTCCACAAAGGTCATCATCCAGTTGTAGTCTTTGTAGGCCACATATATCTCCATACAGGTGAACTCGGGGTTGTGGGTGCGGTCCATGCCCTCGTTGCGGAAGTTGCGGCTGAACTCATACACGCCCGCATATCCGCCCACGATGAGGCGTTTGAGGTACAGTTCGTTGGCAATGCGGAGGTAGAGGTCGATGTCCAGTGCGTTGTGGTGGGTGATGAAGGGGCGTGCCGCGGCTCCGCCGGGTATGCTCTGCAGCACCGGGGTATCCACCTCGAGGTAGCCCTGTTCGTTGAAGTAGGCGCGCATGGTGTTCACTATCTTGGCGCGCTGCTCGAATACTCTGCGCACCTGCGGGTTGACGATGAGGTCCACATAACGCATTCGGTAGCGCTGCTCGGGGTCGCTGAAGGCGTCATACACCACGCCGTCCTTCTCCTTCACGATGGGCAGGGGTCGCAGGCTCTTGCTCAGTACGGTGAGGCCGTTCACGTGTATGGAGGTCTCCCCCATCTGGGTGACGAACACATAGCCCGTCACGCCTATGATGTCGCCTATGTCGAGGAGGCGCTTGAATACGGTGTTGTACAACGTCTTGTCCTCGCCGGGGCATATCTCGTCCCGCTTCACATACAGCTGTATGCGGCCGTAGGAGTCCTGCAGCTCCACAAAGCTGGCGGCTCCCATGATGCGGCGGCTCATGATGCGGCCCGCTATGCTCACCTGTTGGTAGAGGGTGTTGTCTTTGGGATAGTTCTCCAGTATTTCGCTGGACTTGGCGTTCACCTCATACAGGGCGGCGGGGTAGGGGTTTATTCCGAGTTTCTTGAGCTCCTCGAGCGAGTTTCGGCGTATTTGTTCTTGTTCGGTCAGTTCGGCCATGATGATATAGTGTTTTGTTTCTTTTTTTGTGCGTCGGCTGTGCGTCGGCTGCGCAGCAGGGAACTCCCCCCTCGCGCGCTGCTGCGCAACTGGTTTGCAAAGTTACAAAAAAACTCCCATATAGGCTAAAACGCCCCTTCCGCAACGGCTCTTTTTTGCCCATTTACGGCTGCGGACGGTCGCTGGAGGCAGTTTTTAAGGCATTGTGCGTGCGGCGGTTGTTTTTTCTTTTGAACAAATTGTGATTTTCTTTTGCCCCTCTGCGTCCAAAAGCGTACTTTTGCACCAAAATCTTATCAGATTGGTGTTTAATAATTGGTCTTTGGTTGGGGGCTCCGCAAGGTGCCCCCTTCCTTGTTTCTGACCCTCCGGCCGCCGCCCCGGCCGTCCCCAGTCCCCCCTCTTGCCGCCCTCGGCCGCTCCGCCGTCAGGCGAACAGGGCGGCTATCTCCTCTTTGTAGCGGGCTGCCAGCGCCTGCCGCCTTATCTTCAGCGTCGGCGTGAGGAGGCGGTTCTCGGTGGTCCACGGCTCCGTCACCAAGCGGAACCGCTTCACCTGCTCGTGGCTGCCCAAGTGCTGGTTGTATTTCTCCATCACCCGTCCGTAGCGGGCCAGCACCTCTTTGTCCGCCGCCATCTCCTCGGGCGTCGTGGCCTTCACCCCGTGGCGGCGGCACCAGTCGCGCAGCATTTCGTAGTCGGGTGCCACTATGGCGGCGGCAAACTTCTGCCCCTCGCCCACCACCATCATGTCCAGCACAAAGGGCGACTCCTTCACCTTCTCCTCTATCACCTCGGGGTTTACATACTTGCCCATCGAGGTCTTGAACATATTCTTCGTCCTGCCCGTGAGGTACAAATACCCATCTTTGTCCATATACCCCGTGTCCCCCGTGTGCAGCCAGCCTTCGCTGTCTATGGCCTCGGCGGTGAGCTCGGGCGCCTTGAAGTAGCCCTTCATCACGTTCTTCCCGCGGCAGAGTATCTCGTGGTTCGAGGGGTCGAACCGCACCTCCATCCCGGGCAGCACAAAGCCCACCGACCCCGCCCTGCGCCCCTCGGGCGCGTAGGCGTTGGTCACGGCTATCAGCGGCGCGCACTCCGTCATGCCGTAGCCCTCATACAGGTCCAGCCCCACCGCGCTGAAAAAGCGGGTCAGCCCCGGCTGGATGGACGCGCCCCCCGACACCAGCATTCTGAAGTTGCTGCCCAACGACCTGCGAATGTTCCTATACACCAGCCGGTCGGCCGCGCAGTGCCGCACCCTGTACCACAGCGTGCGGTTCGACGCCTTCAGCTCATACTCGAACCCCAGCGCCACAGCCCAGTCGAACACCTTCCTCCTCATCCCCTTCAGGCTCTCGCCTTTGCGGTGTATCTTGTCGTACATCTTCTCAATAAACCGCGGCACGGCGGCCATCATGTAGGGGTTCACCTCGCACGCGTTGTCCGCCACGCGCGCTATGCTCTCGGCGTAGAACGTCTCCATGCCCAAGTACTGGTACAGATAGTTCATCATCCGCTCATAGATGTGGCACAGCGGCATCCAGCTCAGCGACCGCGTCCAGTCCTTGCCTGGCGACTCTTTGATTCCCATCACGTTGAGCAGTATCCCCTCGTGGGTGAGCATCACCCCCTTGGGCGTGCCCGTGGTGCCGCTGGTGTATATCATCGTGGCCGTGTCTTCGGGGCGTATGGAGGCCTTGAGGCGCGCCAGCTCCTCGGGGCATCGGTGCGCCGCACCCACCGCCAGCAGGTCGTCCAATGTCGATGCCGCGCCTGCGCAGTCAAACACGAACACCTCCTCCACCTTCGGCAGCTCCCCCCGCAGCGACTCAATCTTTTTCAGCAGCTTGCAGCCCTCCACAAACAGGTAGCGCGCCTCCGACTGGTTGAGGATGAAGGCGTACTCCTCGCAGCTGATGGTGGGATATACGGGCAGCAGCACAGCCCCAATCTGCTGCACTCCCATATCCACATAGTTCCATTCGGGTCGCCCCGACGAGATAAGCACCACGTTCTCCCCCCGCCTCACGCCGTAGTGCAGCAGGGCGTAGCTGATGAGGTTGGCTCTCTCTTCATATTCTTCTATCGTGTGGTGAATCCACTGTCCGTTGTGCTTGCTTCCAAAAACCGGGCGGTCGGGATACAGCGCCTTGCGGCGGTCAATCAGGTCAAATAGTCTTGTGGTTTCCATACGTTCTTTCGCTCTGTTATTTTTTGCAAAATTACCAACTCTCCCCCAACCGTCGTTCCCGATGTTTGTCCCATGCCCCTATTGTGGTCAAGAGTCCTGTTTTGGTGCCGAAACCGTCGTTTTCTGGTGTTGAAAAATCACTCGCTGCCCATTTGTCCCGCCGTTTTGGTGTCGAAATTATCCCGTTTTTTGCCCTTCCTTGTCGCCGTCGGTGCCCGATTGCCTCCCCCTTTCCGTGCCGCCTCCTCCGTAGCCCAACCCCAAGGTGCCGCCATGATAATGCCGACGACGAGCGTTCTCTTCCGCCCCCAAGCGGCGCAACGCCGCACTTTTCCGCAAAGCAGTTGCAAACAATCGATACCATAATTCTTGCCTTTCCCCCACCCATCCCCCACATAGATAGGGTACAACTCCTAAGTGAAAACGTATTGAAAGCGTATCACAAGCGTATCCGGATACGTTTGTGAAACGCTTGTATTACGCATTCAATACGTATCCGCTCCGAACTCACCATTGCGAAACAGTGGCAAATGGTGTAAGAATGA
>DCJB01000041.1:2671-7702 GCA_002317325.1 Bacteroidales bacterium UBA1711 | reverse complement strand
CTGGCCAAGGGCGACATGAAGAACTTCATCACCTCGTGCTGCCCCGCAGTCTGCCAGCTCATACAAAAATACTACCCCAAGGCATTACCCTTCCTGGCCCCTGTCGATTCGCCTATGGTGGCTCATGCCAAGATGCTCAAGCACGACTGTCCCGAGACCAAGGTGGTGTTCGTTGGACCCTGTATCGCCAAGAAGAAAGAGGGAGCCGAGAGCGGCTACGTCGATGCGGTGATGACCTTCGAGGAACTGCACGCCCTGCTCGAAGAACGGGGCATTGACCTGTCTTCCATTGTGAAGCTGGACTTTGAAGACAAGCATCCCGGAGCGAGACGCGCCAAGGCCTACCCCGTGTCGCGGGGGGTGATTCGCTCTTTTGACACCTTGCCCGAAGGCTATCGCTATGTGGCCGTGGACGGACCGAAGCGCTGCATGGACACTCTCGAAAATATCGAGAGCCTCGACCGCGTGTTCATCGAAATGAACATTTGTCCCGATGGCTGCATCAACGGGCCTTGCAGCATTCCTACCCCCGGCGGAGCCCTGTGTGCCGAACTGGAAGTGGTCAAGTATCTTGAGCGCGAACTGGAAGCAGGCCTGGAGCAGCCCTTGCCCGAGACTGTGCTCAGCATGAGCCATGCCTACCCGCGCCTCCACTGCCTCAGCCGCCCCGGCACTGACAGGGAGATAGAAGAGGTGCTGCATCGCACTGGCAAGATGAAGCCCAGCGATGAACTCAACTGCGGGGCCTGCGGATACCAGACATGCCGCGAGAAAGCCTGGGCTGTGATTAACGGCTACGCCAACATAGAAATGTGTCTGCCTTTCATGCGCAAGCGTGCCGAGTCGCTGGCCGTGGACATCGTTCACAATAGCCCCGAGGGTGTCATTCTCCTCGACAAGGACATGAATATCATCGACGTGAACACCACCGCCATGCGTATCCTCGGGGCAGCCGATGCGCCCGATCACTTCTGCCCCCAGCCCGCTGCCAACTTCTTTGCCACCGACGACTTCTATCTGGCACAAAGCGAGAAACGCAGCGTAGGGGTGAACAACCTCCTCATCGACACCACCCAGCGCTATGTGGATATGACCATCACCCCGCTCGAGAACCAGCAGTTGCTTTTCGCCATACTCAAAGACGTGACCGACGAGGTGAACTATGACAAAAAACTCGACTGCGTGAAAGCCGAGACCATCGAAACTGCCGACAAAGTCATCATGAAGCAGATGCGCGTGGCACAGGAGATAGCCTCGCTGCTGGGCGAGACCACTGCCGAGACTAAAGTGGCCATGCTCAAGCTCAAGAAGATGCTGCAAGAGAGCAGCCGAAAGGAGGAATAGATGGCGTGGTGCATTGAATCGGGCTACACATCGCTCAACCACATAGGCGAGGAACTCTGCGGCGACAACGTGGAGTGCTGCGTCGAGGGCGACTACACCACGCTGGTGCTGGCCGACGGTCTCGGCAGCGGCGTGAAAGCCAACATCCTCTCTACGCTTACTTCCAAAATACTCTGCACCATGGTGTCCAACGATGTGGACATAGTGGAGTGCGTGGAGACCATCATACAGACGCTGCCCGTGTGCAAGGAACGAGGAGTGGCCTACTCCACCTTCTCAGTTATCCACGTGAACAACGAGGGTCGGGGGAGGCTGCTGGAGTTCGACAATCCCCAAGCCATTTACTATCATCGCGGCGCTGCTGTAGATTTGCCTCGCGAGAAACTCACCGTGTGCGGCAAGACCGTATATAACAGCGATCTGGAACTGGACGACCAAGATATCGTCATGGTGATGTCCGATGGGACAGTGCACGCCGGCATCGGCATGGTGCTGAACTTCGGTTGGCCTCGCGAGGACATCAAGGATTTCATGACCAAGGGTCTCAATTCCCACATGTCGGCTCGTGCTGCCGCCTGTCTTCTCGCCTCGGCCTGCAACGACCTCTATCTTGACAAGCCCAGCGACGACACCACCGTGGCCGCCATCAAATTCCGCAAGCGGATGGACGTGCACATCATGGTGGGACCGCCCGTCAACAAGGAGAAGGACGACTACTATGTGTCGCGATTTCTCGAAGGGGCCGACAAGACCATTGTCTGCGGTGGCACCAGTTCGCAGATTGTGGCACGCCACCTGAAGAAGGAACTCAAGACGAGTTTCGACTTCCCAGACCGCGACGTGCCGCCCATCGGCTTCATCGACGGTATAGACCTCACCACTGAGGGAGTACTAACCCTCCGCCGGTTGCTCGAACTTGCCCGCCGCTATGCCTCCACCACCGACCTTGCCCCAAAGACCTTCAAGAAAAAGGACGGCGCTTCGCTGCTGGCCAACATCCTGTTCGAGGAGGCCACCAACATCACTTTCTTTGTGGGACAGAACGTCAACATGGCCCACCAAGGTCTCGAAATTGACATCACCATGAAGCTCAAACTGGTGGAGAAACTCTCCGAGAATCTCCGCAAGATGGGCAAAGAGGTGACGGTGTATTACGATTGAACGCAAAAAGAACTGAGAGTAAAGTATTGTCTAACATTTTTTCATCCAGCCATTAACCTTAGCCGTTCCGAAACTGTCACGACATACCACCTCACGACTACAAAGCAATAAAAACACACAGCAATGGCAAAAGTATTTGACACAAACGTTCAGCTTACCAAATACCGAGTTCTGAGAGAGGTCATCCGCAGAGCCTACGAAGGCGGATTGGAAGAAGCCTATTTCGAAATACCCAAAGTGATTGCTCCTGGTCCAAAGTCGGACATGAACTGCTGTATCTACAAGGAGCGTGCCATCCTGCAAGAACGCGTGAAGATGGCCATGGGAGGCCATGCCGACAACCCCAACGTGATAGAGGTCATCGACGTCGCCTGCGACGAGTGTCCAGCCGATGGCATGATGGTAACCCCCGCCTGTCGCGGCTGCCTCATGCACGCCTGCGCCGAGGTGTGTCCCCGCGGCGCCATATCCATTGTTGACCACCACGCCGTCATCGACAAGACAAAGTGCATCGAGTGCGGCAAGTGCACCAAAGCCTGCCCCTACGGCGCCATCATCGCCCAGCACCGCCCCTGTATGGTGAGTTGCAAGCCCAAGGCTATAAGCATCAACGAAGAACGCAAAGCCGTCATAAACAACGACAAGTGCATCTCATGCGGAGCCTGTGTCTATAAGTGTCCCTTCGGTGCCATCACCGACAAGAGCCGAGTGCTGGACATTATCAAGATACTTCAAGAGTCGGAAGGCAACACCCGCTACCGCGTCTATGCCGTCATTGCGCCCGCCATCGTGAGCCAGTGCCGCTTTGGACGCCCCACCCAAGTGGTCACAGCCATCCGCAGACTCGGCTTCCACCAAGTGATTGAAGCCGCCCTCGGCGCAGACATAACTCTCTACAACGAACTCCACGAGTGGACTGAACGCAAACTCATGACCACCTCGTGCTGCCCCTCTTTCGTGATGTACATCGAGAAGAACTTCCCCGAATTGGTAAAGCATATCTCCGACTCGGTGTCGCCCATGGTGCAGACCGCGTGGCTCATCAAACGCTCCGACCCCACTGCCAAGGTGGTTTTCATCGGTCCCTGCGCCTCCAAGAAAAAAGAATATACCCTCGAGAAGACCAAGGGCGGCATTGACTGCGTCATGTCCTTCGAGGAGCTGCAGGCCTTTGTAGATGCCCGCAACATCGACACCACCACCTGCGAAGATTCCGAACTGGACAACGCCTCGTTCTACGGCCGCATATTCGCCAAGTCGGGCGGCATAGCCCAAGGCGTGGCCGAGGTGGCACAGAGTATGGGCGTGGAAGGAGTAAAGCCCTGTGTGATGAGCGGCATCGACGAGTGCAAACTCCACCTCATGCAACTCAAGTTAGGCAAGGCCACAGAGAACTTCTTCGAGGGCATGGCTTGCGAAGGCGGCTGCCTCAACGGCCCACTCTGCATCACCCACAGCCCGAAAAACATCGTCGATGTCGATAAGTATGGACACGACGCCAAGGAGAAAACCATCGACAACTCGGTGCGTCTCTACAAACTCAGTCTCGAACAAGATAAAACACAATAAAAGTTCATAAACAACAATTTTAAATTCAAGTACAATGAGTAATCAGAAATTTCGCAGCGAATCCGACTTGCTCGGAGCGAAAGACGTGCCCGTAGAGGCCCTGTATGGTGTTCAGACCGTCCGCGCCATGGAAAACTTCCATATCAGCGGCAACTTGATGAGCAGCTATCCCAACTTTATCAAGGGCATGGCCATCACCAAGAAGGCGGCCGCCATTGCCAACGCCCAGGTGAATATGATTAGCGAGAAGCAGTCCAAGGCCATCTGCCAGGCTTGCGACGAGCTGATGGAAGGCAAGCACCACGACCAGTTCCCCATCGACATGATACAGGGCGGTGCTGGCACCTCCACCAATATGTGCGCCAACGAAGTCATCGCCAACCGCGCCCTCGAAATCATGGGCCACGAACACGGCGACTACCAGTACTGCTGGCCCAACGACACCTGCAACGCTTCACAATCGACCAACGACGCCTACCCCAACGCCATCCACATGGGCATGTATCTCGAGCACCTCGAGTTCATTCCCCACATCGAAGCCGTCATCGCCTCTCTCGATAAGAAGGCCGAAGAGTACAAGAACGTCATCAAAATGGGTCGCACCCAGCTGCAGGATGCCGTCCCCATGACCCTTGGTCAGACCTTCCACGGCTTCGCTTCCGCCCTGCGCCTCGAAGTCGAGAACCTCAACCACGCCGCCAAGGAATGGCTCGTCGTCAACATGGGCGCCACCGCCATTGGAACGGGCATCTGCGCATTCCCCGGCTATAGCGAGGCCTGCGTGAAGGCTCTGCGCGACATCACGGGCTGGGACATCACCATCGCCGACGACCTCATTGAGGCCACCAGCGCCACCGCTCCCTACGTGCAGTACAGCTGCGCCATGAAGCGTCTCGCCCTCCGTATCAACAAAATTTGCAACGACCTCCGCCTCATGGGCTCCGGTCCCCGCTGCGG
>DCJB01000041.1:560-2563 GCA_002317325.1 Bacteroidales bacterium UBA1711 | reverse complement strand
TGCTACAAAGTCATCGGCAACGACCTCTGCATCACCATGGCAGCCGACAACGGCCAGCTCGAACTCAACGTGATGGAACCCGTTATCGCCTACTCTCTCTTCGAGTCCGTCCACCTGCTCGCCAACGGCCTTGACGCCTTGCGCACCCTCTGCATTGACGGCATTGTCGCCAACGTAGAGCGCTGCAAGCAGCTTGTTGAGGGCAGCATCGGAATCGTCACCATGCTCAATCCCTACATCGGCTACAAGCAGTCCACCAAAATCGCCAAGGAAGCCACCGAAACTGGCCGCGGCGTATATGAACTCGTTCTTGAACACGGCTACCTCACCAAGGAGCAAATCGACAAGATTATGCGTCCCGAGAATATGCTGAAGCCCGTAAAGATTGAACTCTAAGCGCAACACCGTTGCAACACACAAGCCGGCGGCCGCCCTTTGGGGGCGGCCGCCGGCTCTATTATTGTCTGTCCGCAGACAGGTCGGAGGCGGACGGCAATGTCAGCGGGCAAGGGCGGGGTCGCCGCGGTCGGGGGCTGCATCGGCACCCAACTCACTCAAGCGGCAGCGTATATCGGAGGCCGTCTCAGCGGCTTCGCTACCAGAAGAAAGCTTGTTGTCGTAAATGCTGTAGAGACTACGGCAGCTGCGGGGCGAAAGGTTGGGCATTACCACGTTGGCACCGGCAAGAATGCCGAGTTCGCGTCCTTCGGGGTGGAGGGTGCCGAGGGCTGTAGTGGCGGGCAGCAGCACGACGGGGTGCAGCAGTCGAATGATGGCGAGAAGCCGCAGGGTAGTATCCACAGAACCGGCAGGGCATTCGGCGAAGGGTGTGCCGGAAGCCGGTATGAAAGGACCTATGCCCACCATTTCGGGCCGCAGACGGCGGATGAGCTGCAAGTCCTCATAGAGTGTCTGCACCGTCTGGAAAGGAGAACCCACCATAAAGCCGCAGCCCACCTGAAATCCAATCTCCCACAAGTCGCGCAGACACTGCTGGCGGTGGTCAAACGACATTTCGGCGGGGTGCAGGAGGGCGTAGTGCTGCGGGTCGGCGGTCTCGTGACGGAGAAGATAGCGATTGGCTCCCGCATCAAAGAGCCGCTGGTAGCTCTCGCGCGGACGCTCGCCCAACGAGAGGGTAATGGCGCAGGAGGGGTAGGCACGGCGTATCTCGGAGACGATGTCGCACATTCGGTCGTCGTCGAACCAGCCGTCCTCGCCGCCCTGCAGGACGAAAGTGCGGAAGCCGAGAGCGTAGCCCTGCTCGCAGCAGTCGAGAATCTCCTCGGAGGTGAGCCTGTAGCGGCGCACGCCGACTTGGCTGCGGCGAATGCCGCAGTAGAGGCAGTCTTTCTTGCAGTGGTTCGAAATCTCTATCAGCCCCCGCATGAAAACCTTGTTGCCATAGACCCGGTTTGCTTCGGCATGAGCGGCCTCGAAGAGGATCTTGACGGCCTCGGTGTCGTTAGTGGAGAGAAGTGCGGCCAGTTGGTTGGGACTGATGTTGCGCCGTTGGGCAACAGCATCAATTATGGTGCGATAGTCCAAAGTGCTTGTCATTTGATAATGAAGTCATAAACACCCTCTTGCAACTTGCCTCGATAGAGGGCTACAGTGCGGAGGCGGATGCCGGGAGCGAGACGGAGCGGACCGACATAGAGTTCTGATTCGGGCGACGGGGCGGAGCCGTCGGTGGTGTAGTAGAGGTAGGTGCCCTCCACCTCGGGAACGAGGGTGACGACAAACTCATTGCCGTCGCGTACCTTGGTCACCGTGGGGCGGAATGAGCCGTTGCAAACATTGTAACCCCTGATACGGAGGAGTGTCTTGTGGGTCTCTATCTTGTGCTGGAACTGTTTCCAGTCCTTCTTCTCGGGAAGCGACCAGAGGCATTCGGCAATGGCGCACAAGCGGGGCAGCAGCATATACTCGGCGTGCTCGGAGGTGGCAATACGTTCGGTCCACAAGTTGGCCTGGCCGCCGAGGATGTGGTGCTGCTCTTC
>DCJB01000041.1:0-466 GCA_002317325.1 Bacteroidales bacterium UBA1711 | reverse complement strand
TTTTGGTCGCTCTGGCAGTAGTCGAGGTAGCAGAACTCGGTGGGGGTCATAATAACGTCGTTTCCGCGGCGGGCAGCGGTCTCGGCCGGCTTATAGCCCCGCCAGGCCATCACGATGGCGTTCTGCGACACCATGCCGCAGTCCAGCATTTCATCCCACCCGACAATGCGTTTGCCTTTCTCGGCCAGATGCTGCTCCACCATACCCACCAACCACCCCTGCAGCTGCTCCTCATTGGCAAGGTCCAGCTGTCGTATCTTCGACTGGCACTTGGGGCATTTCTTCCAGTTGTCCTTCCACGCCTCGTCGCCCCCAATGTGGATGAACTGCGACGGGAAGAGCTCGGTCACTTCGTCGAGAACCTGAAAAAGGAAGTCAAGCGTCTTGGGGTTTCCTGCACAGAGGATGGCCTTAGGTGGCCAGTAGGAACCAATGGCGACCGTGTAGGGGTAGTCGTCGCAAGCCA
>DCJB01000026.1 GCA_002317325.1 Bacteroidales bacterium UBA1711 | reverse complement strand
GGGGCTGTGACGGGACTGTGACGGGGCTGTGACGGAGGAGAGAGGGGGGCTGTGACGGAGGAGAGAGGGGGGCTGTGGAGGGGACGGTGTGGTTTTGGGCGGGGAGGGCGGGAAGGCGGGCGGCTTTTTTTTCTCCGAATGATTTTTTTTTCTTACCTTTGCAAAATAATGTACTCTTGAAAATGGACACGATACTCATCTTAGACTTTGGTTCACAGTACACTCAGCTCATCGCGCGGAAGATTCGCGAGTTGAATATCTACTGCGAGATACACCCCTACAACAAGGTTCCGGCTATAGGCCCGGAGGTGAAGGGGGTGGTTTTTTCGGGCAGCCCGTACAGCTGCAATGCCGCTGATGCGCCAGTGCCTGAGATGGGCGGCATCAAGGGCCGGCTGCCGCTGCTGGCGGTGTGCTATGGGGCTCAGTATCTAGCCAAGTATGGCGGCGGGAGCGTGCAGCAGAGCAACAACAGGGAGTATGGGCGTGCCAACCTCCAATGGGTTGACGTCACCAACCCGCTGATGCAGGGCATTGCCAAAGGCAGCCAGGTGTGGATGAGCCACGGGGACACCATCGAGCGCCTGCCCGAGGGCTACCGCACCATCTGCTCTACCGACTCGGTACGCTTTGCGGGCTATCAGATTGAAGGCGAGCAGACCTACGCCATACAGTTCCACCCCGAGGTTCATCACTCGGCGGACGGGCTGACGCTGCTGGGGAACTTTGTGGTGGATATTTGCGGCTGCGACCAGTCGTGGACCCCGGAGTCGTTCATCGAGACCACCGTGGCCGACCTGCGCAAGAAGGTGGGGGGCGACAAGGTGGTGCTGGGCCTCTCGGGGGGGGTGGATTCGACCGTGGCGGCTGTGCTGCTGCACCGCGCCATCGGCCACCAGCTGCACTGCATTTTTGTAGATAACGGCCTGCTGCGCAAGAACGAGTTTGAGGGCGTGCTGGAGTCTTATCGCGATATGGGGCTGAACGTGAAGGGAGTGGATGCGAAGAGCCGTTTCTATGAGGTGCTGGCGGGCGTTTCGGACCCCGAGAAGAAGCGCAAGGCCATAGGCAAGACCTTCATTGACGTGTTCGACGCCGAGGCGAAGCTCATCACCGATGCCAAGTGGCTGGGACAGGGGACCATCTATCCCGATGTGATTGAGTCGAGTTCGGTGAAGGGGCCGTCGCAGACCATCAAGAGCCACCACAACGTGGGCGGGCTTCCCGACTACATGAAGCTGCAGCTTGTCGAGCCGCTGCGCAGCCTGTTCAAAGACGAGGTGCGCCGCGTGGGCCGCCAGCTGGGCATCAAGCCCGAACTGATAGGCCGTCACCCGTTTCCCGGCCCCGGGCTGGCCATACGGATACTCGGCGACGTGACTCCGGAGAAGGTGCGCATACTCCAGGAAGTTGACGACATCTTTATTCAGGGACTTCGCGACAACGGCCTCTACGACAAGGTGTGGCAGGCGGGGTGTATGCTCCTGCCCGTGCAGTCGGTGGGGGTGATGGGCGACGAGCGCACCTACGAGAGCGTGGTGGCGCTGCGCGCCGTGGAGTCGGTTGACGGCATGACCGCCGACTGGAGCCACCTGCCCTACGAGTTCCTCGCCAAGGTGTCCAACGACATTATCAACCGCGTGAAGGGGGTCAACCGCGTGGTTTACGACATCAGCTCCAAGCCGCCGGCAACCATCGAGTGGGAGTAGGCATTCCGCCTCGGCGGCGGGGCGGCCGGCCGCCGAGGCTGTAAAACCAATTCTGATGTGAACAGATGAAGAAAGTAATCTCCGTTATGCTTTTCTGCCTGATGATGGGTGCTGCGTGGCCGCAGATGCCCGGGGGGAGGGCTGTGCAGGTCTCCCACAAGGTGCAGGTGGTGGGCGGCAAGCGCTATCTGGTCCACATTGTGGAGCAGGGGCAGACCGTATATGCGATTGCGCGCGCCTACGGCTTGCGCGAGGTGGAGGCTGTGACGAAGAAGGATGTCCACTTTCTGCAGGTAGGCGACACGGTGTGGCTGCCCTGCCGTGGACAGAAACTCTCGGACGGCACCTCGGCTCCCGAGGCTTCGGCCGCAAGGGTGGTGTCGGAGTCGGAGGCGCCCGCCTCGGTGTCGTCGCCCGCCGCCCCGCAGACGCCACAGGCGGTGGTTCGCCCGAGGGTGAACGCGAACAGCATTGTGGTGTCGCTGATGATTCCGCTGAACCTGACGATGGCGGACAAGATTTCGACCTCCAAATTCGATGTGGAACAGCGGGGGAAGATAACCTATAAGAGTTTTGAGTTCATCCAGTTTTATGAGGGGCTGCTCTTAGGGCTGGAGCGGCTGGAACGGGCGGGATACAGTGTGACGCTGAACGTGGTGGATGTTGAAGGGGCTTCGGACCTGGAGGTGGAGGCGGCTTTTGAGAGCCACCATGTGGCCCAGTCGGACCTGCTGATAGCCATGCTCACCCGCCAGCCTTTTGAGAAGGCGGCAGCCTTGGCCAAGAAGGCAAACCTTTTTATTGTCAACCCCGTTGCCGACCGTGCCGAGATAGTGCAGGGCAACCCCTACGTGTTCAAGTGTATGCCGTCGGATGCGGCCCGCGCCCGCGAGGTTGTGAAGACCCTGCTGCGCTATCACTCCAACCAAACGGCCTATATCATCTACTCCAAGGCGAAAGCCGAAAAGCCAGCCATAGAGGCATTGCGGTCCGAACTGGAGAAGCACCCCGAGATGCACTCGCTGCTGGTGGACTGGAACTCGTCGGCCAAATTCTTTGCCGCACTCAAGAAGAGCCCTCGGGCGGCGGTGGTGAGCGTGTATGAGCAGGACAAGTCGCGCAACCGCATCTTCGTCTCCCAACTGCTCAACCGCCTGTCGGCCTTCAAGCCCAACTGCCCCACACTCTTCACCTTTGAGGACTGGTCCACGCTATACGGAGACGTGGATTTCTCGCAGCTGCAGACACTCGGCTACCACACCTTCTACTGCGAGTGGGACATGGCCGACGAGAAGCAGCGCTTGTTTGTGGAGCAGTTCAGAGAACTCTATAAGACAGAGCCTTCGGCAGCCTACGCCGCCAAGGCCAATGACATAATACTCTACTTCGTCACGGGGATTCAGCAGAAGGGCACCGACTTCTTCAAGTCGCCCACCATTGTATGCCCCGACGGAATGACGAGTCCGCTCTCTTTCTCGCACACCGACAATGGCGACGGCTTTGAGAACCAGTCGGCAAGGCTGTATCGGATGACGGACTTCCACTTCAACGCTATTCCATGAAGCAAACGACCATCAATAGAGAGTTCAGGCTGACCGGCATGGGGCTGCACACCGGCCGCACGGTCACGGTGTCGGTGAAGCCGGCGTCGGCCGACTTCGGCATTGCTTTTCGCCGCACCGACCGTTTCAACATCGTCACTCAGCCGGCGTTGGCCACCAATGTGTCCGAAACGGCCCGCGGCACCACCATCGGGAGGGGCCGCCACAATATAGCCACCATCGAGCACATCATGTCGGCCCTCCACGGCAGCCAGGTGGACAATGCAGTGGTCGAACTCGACGGAGGCGAGGTGCCTATCCTTGACGGGTCGGCCCGCCCGTGGACGCAGCAGATTGAGCGGGTAGGGCTGCGGGAGCTGGAAGCGGAGCGCCGCACCGCCCGTTTTGACGCCCCGATTCATTTCGAGAACCCCGACACCGGGTCGGTGTTCGATGTGGTGCCGGCCGACACCTTCTCGGTGGATTGCATCATTGATTTCCCCAACAGCGTCATCGGCCGGCAGACGGCGGTGCTGGACGACTTCTCGCAGTATGCTTCGGCTGTCGCCCCCTGCCGCACATTCGTCTTCCTGCACGAGATAGAGCCGCTGCTGCACCTCAACCTCATCAAGGGCGGCAGCCTCGACAATGCACTGGTGTTTGTCAACAAGGACCTCGGGTCTCGCCAGCTGAAGCGGCTGGAACGCACCTTCCGCAAAGACGCTTCGCAGTTTCGCGTGCACGACGGGGTGCTGAACACCACAGACCCCTATTATCCCAACGAGCCGGCACGCCACAAACTCCTCGACTTCATAGGCGACATACGCTTAGTGGGCTTTCCGATGGTGGGCCATTTCACCATCTACAAACCGGGACACAAGGCAAACGCCGCCTTCAGCAGATACCTTATCAAACACTTTGAAACGAAATGATACTGTACGACCTCAACCCGAATGCCAAGTTAGGAGAGAATGTCAAGATAGGCAACTTCTCCACCATCTGCGATGATGTGGAGATTGGAAGCGGCACCATCATTGAGCCTAATGTCACCATCTATCCGGGCGCCCGCATCGGCAAGAACTGCCATATCTTTCCCGGGTCGGTTATTTCGGCCATTCCCCAAGACTTGAAGTTTTCGGGCGAATATACCACTTGCGAGATAGGCGACAACAATGTCATCCGCGAGTGCTGCACCATCAACCGCGGCACCTCTGCCTCGGGGCGGACGGTGATTGGCAGCAACAACCTCATCATGGCCTACGTCCATGTGGCGCACGACTGCGTGGTTGGCAACAACTGCGTATTTGCCAACAACGCCACCCTCGCCGGCCACATACTGGTGGGCGACTATGTGATTTTGGGCGGCAAGACCGCCTGTCTCCAGTTCATCCACATCGGCTCGCACGTCATCACCTGCGGCGGCTCGTTGGTGGACAAGGACATTCCGCCCTTCGTCAAGGCCGCCCGCTATCCCATTTCATACGCCGGAGTCAATTCGCTCGGACTCCAGCGCCGAGGCTTCTCCCGCGAGAGCATTAACAACATCACCGACATCTATCGGTTCGTTTTCCAAAAGGGCTACACCATCAGCCACGCCGTGGAGGAAATCAAGGAGAAGTATGGCCACACCGACGAGGGCAAGCAGGTGCTGAGCTTTATCGGCAGCGCCAACACCGGGTTGATGAAGGGCTACACCTTCATGAAGCGGCAGTCGTGAGCCCCGTCGGGCTGAGCCAATCCACCTTTAGCAATTAGAAACCCCATAATAATCGCAATATGAAAAAGATTCTTGCCCTCTTATTTGTTCTGCTGGCAGTGTGTGTTGTCTGCGGTTGCAAAACCAAAGCCAAACGGTGTTTGTGTCTCTCGTCGAGACCCGACGTGAAGACCGTGTGCAGAAGTTACGAGAAACTCGACGGCAGGCCCACCTGCGCCGATTTGAACTGTATGGTCACAGCCACCGACGACTCCACCGTCCTGATTGAGAAAAAGTGCGTGGACGCTGACTAAGTCCTCCGGCAACCCGCGTTGAAGAAGTGAACCCAACGTAATGGTCTCAAGTCTTAGGGGGCAGACGGTCAAGGGTGTAAAGTGGAACGGCGTAGGCACCATCACCACAACGGTGTTGCAGATGCTGAAACTGTTTGTGCTGGCACGCATCCTGACCAAGGCGGATTTTGGACTGATAGCCATTGCGACCATGTTTTTGGGCTTTACCGAGATTTTCGCCAACCTGGGTTTGGCGACGGGACTTATCCACAAGCAAGACATCTCACGCGAGCAGTATTCGTCGGTCTTTTGGCTGAACCTATTGCTGAGCGTGGTGCTGTATGGGGTGCTGCTGGCGCTCACCCCCCTGATAGCTCGCTACTACCATCAAGAACTGTACTTGCGCATTATTCCGCTGCTGTCGTTGCAGCTGGTTGCCAACGCCTTTGGGAAGATGTTCTACACATTCAAGACCAAAGACATGGACTTTCGGTTTATCTCTATCGTAGAGATTTCAGGCGTGTCAATCAGCGTGGCGGCAACTGTCGTTATGGCATTGAAGGGGTTGGGGGTCTTCAGCCTGGTGTATGGGGCGCTCCTCCAGTCGGTGCTGACGCATGGGGTGTATGCCCTTTCTGGAATGCGGCACTATCGCATCCTTTTCCATTGTCGCCTCTCCGAAATCAAGGACTTGCTGAAGATTGGAGGCTTTCAGCTCTCTACGCAGGTGCTGGATTATGCGGCAAGCAAGATGGATGTCTTCTTGATTGGGTGGTTTTTCAGCGAGGAGGTGCTGGGCGTGTATAATCTGGCCAAGGAACTACTTTACAAGGCCGTTCAACTCATCAACCCCATCGTCACCAATGTCGCAACTCCCGCCTTTGCCCGGTTTCAGGAGGATATGGGCAGGATGCGCGGTTCGTATGGCGAGATTCTCCACCTGCTCTCTTTTGTCAATTTCCCCATTTTCATGGCCTTCTTTCTCTTCGCCGAGCCTATCACGCTGCTGCTTTATGGTGTCAACATGATGGAAATGGCTTGGTTTGTGCGGGTGTTGTCGCTGTGGGGACTCTTCCAGTCGATAGGCAATCCTGCGGGAATCCTTATGGTTTCGTTGGGCAGGACGGATTTGGGCTTCGTCTGGACCTTGGCGCGTATTGCAGTCATGCTCGCCGGCACATACATTGCCTGCCACATAGGCATCCATGCCATGGCGTGGACACAGGTGCTG
>DCJB01000096.1:373-11878 GCA_002317325.1 Bacteroidales bacterium UBA1711 | reverse complement strand
GGGGTATCAACGCACAACTTGAGCGAGAGTTTGCCGAGCATCCATATCGATATTTCCTTCACCGCCTGCCGGGAGACGATGTACTGCCTGTTGGCCCGGAAGAAGTTGTCGGGGTTGAGACGCTCTTCCAGCAGGTCCAAGGGCTTGTCGAGCGGGTGGCGGCGGCCGTCGAGGGTCAGCAGAACCGAGTTCTTACTCACGAGGAAGATACAGGCTATGCTGTCGGCGGCCACGGGTATGAGCCTGTCGCGGTCGGGAATAAGGAAGCAGGACTGATAGGTGTGGGCGGTGCGGGCGAGCATCTCCAACAGCCGAGCCGCGGCGGCGGGGTCGGGGGTGGCGCTGCCGGCGGCAAGTAGGTTCAGCTTCTCAAAGGCGTGGAGGAGGTCCTCCTTGCTGATGGGCTTGAGGAGATAGTCTATTCCGTTGGCACGGAAGGCCTGCAGGGCGTACTGGTCGTAGGCGGTGGTGAAGACCACGGGGCAGCGAATGCTCACCTGGTCGAAGATATGGAACGCCTGACCGTCGGCGAGGTGTATGTCCATAAACACCACGTCGGGCATAGCCGCCCCGCTCTGAAAGAACTCGACAGTCTCCTCTATGCTCTGCAGGGTGGGCAGCAACGAGAGTCCCGGCTGCACCTGCGACAGGAGGAGTCTGAGATTCTGGGCGGCCACCGACTCGTCTTCTACGATTAGGGCTGTGCGGTACATGAGGCGGTAATATCGGGTTTGACTTGCGGGGCGGAGGCGGGCGAAGGGTGTACCGCGAGCGGCACCTCTACGGCGAATAGCCGCTCCGTCTGTTCCACCACCACATGACGGCCGCAGAAGATGAAGCACCGCTGGTCGAGATTGTCCAGTCCCACATGAGTGGGGTCGTCCGAAGGCTCGTCGTATTTTGGCTGCCGGAGGTTGGAAACCCGCACCGATCGGTCGGGTGTCGATTCCAATGTCACCACCAGCGGGTGGCGGTCGCTGACCACGTTGTGCTTTATGGCGTTTTCCACCAGCATCTGAACGCTGATGGGGGGCAGATAGAGAGAGAGGAAGTCCTCCTCTATGCGGCGTTCGATACGCAGGTTTCGCCCATAGCGCACCTGCATCATGGAGAGATAGGAATCAACAAAAACCATCTCCTCGCCGAGCGTGACTTCCTGAGAGGCCTGCATCAGATAGCGGTAGGACGAGGCGAGTAGCTGAAGATAGCGGCGTGCCGAGTCGTCGTCGGCGCCTATGAGTCCGCCGAGGGTGTTGAGCGAATTGAATAGGAAATGGGGGTTCACCTGCGACACCAGCGACTCATAACGTGCCATGGCCGCCTCACGCTGCACCTGTTCTCGCCGCACCACATCCTTGTGCTTTTGGGATATATTATTCAGCAGCAGAGTTATGGCAATTGCCGACACCACCACCACCGAGTCTTTGACTATGGTGAAGTCGATGACGGGCGAGATACCGAGGCCGTTGAACAGCCGCATCCGCACCCAGTGCGAAAAAACCGAGAAGAGGAAGGCAATGACCACCGTGCCGAGGATGGCGAGCACGTGAGCGAGAACGCCCGGCTCATTGCCGCCCGACTGCCGCCGTCCGCCGCCGTCGAACACCGCAAAGCAGAACAGCAGCAGCAAATAGGCCTGCAGGGTGTTGTGTACCCAGGTGAAGAGCAGCTGCTGCAGACTGAAGGGAACTGTGCCTCCGAGACGCAGGTCATCAAGCTGCATCACCCCCGTCAGCACCACTCCGATGAACAGCGCAATCCACAAGGCGTTGACGGCCTTGAATGGGCATTCGACTATGGTCTTGGGCGTTGGACGCTGTATTGGGAACATGGGAGGCATAACGATTGAGGCTGCAAAGATACACTTTTTTCGTCACATACCGACAACCGGCTTCCGCCGCGCACGCCGGCGGCGGTTTACACCAGTTCTTTGAACCGGCGGCCCCCGCGCAAGAATCTGATTAACCGCAGCGACCCGCAAGCGGTAAGGAAGTAGAACCCCGCCAGCGCCCAAAGCATTTTCACCTCAAAAGCCACGGACGAAAGCCCGGCCCCCATCGAGTTGATTCGAATGAAGCCCTGTATGCCGTGGGTGGAGGGGAAGAGGTAGGAGAACCACCGCCACAGCGCAGGCATACTGCACTGCGGCCACACGGCGCCGGAGAGGAAGAGGAGAATCACGCTGAAAAAGATGCAGACGAGTATGCCCGTGTCGCGTCCCCGAACAAAGTTGCCCACCGTCATGCTGAAGAAGATAGAGGCGGCAAGAAAGGGGACGACAAACAGCGCCAAGTCGCCTAAACGGGCCAGATGAGGAAGCCCGAAGAGGTGCGGCAAGCCTATCAGCAGCACCGCCGTTATGGGCAGATAGACCACAAAATAGGCAGCGGCTCTACCGACTGTGACGCGGTGGATGCCCCAGCGGCTGCGCAGCCGCACCGGCACGTCGCGCAGCGTCTCGCCACGCTCCCTTGCCGAACCCGAGAGAATGCCCACCCCGAGGAAAAGCGTCTGGTGGATGACCAGCACCAGCAGTGCCGGCACCAGAAAACTGGCAAAGCCCCCGCCGGGGAGGTAGAGCTTCACATCGTTGTAGGGGACTGGCGAGGTGAGCTGCTCGACCTCCTCCCCCACTATGCCCGCCCGGGCGTAGCGGTCCGACTCCACCTGTTTCAGCTCGTCAACCAGCACCGCCGTGGTGCCGGAAAAGAGGCTGCGGTAATAGAGGAAACTGCTCATATCGCAGAAGAGGCAGGCGCGGGCGGTGCGGCCGTCGGCAAGGCGGCTGCCATAGTCCGACGGAAAATAGACAATGCCGTAAGCCTTCCGCTGGCGCACCAGCCGCTCGGCCTCCGCCATGGTGCAGCAGCGGTAATCCACATTCATTTCGGGCGTGGCGTCGAGTTTGTGGGCGAAACGGCGGCTCTCGGTGCTGCGCGAGTCATCTACCACGGCAATGGGCAGGTTCTGCACCACCTCGTTGCGATAGACCACGCCAAATATCAGCGGGTATAGGAGCGAAGCCACGCAGAAGAGCAGCACCACGCCGCCATCGTGAAAGATACGGCGAAGCTCCTGAAGGAACATATCCTTGATGTCACAGAAAAGGGTTGTCTGTTTCATTTGGTGTTGGCTGTCGTCAAACCGCAGCCGGCGGTGTTGGAAGATTGGGCTGGCCGCCGCAACGGTCAGGTTCGAGAAAACTGGCCGCCATGAGGCCGCTGCTGTGGTGCTTAGACACCAGCATCAGCCCGACAAAGCCGGCCAAAAGGAACAGCAGGAGCATAGCGATGTGGGGCCAGCAGCGTTCCATTCCGCTGCCATACATGGCCACATCGACGTAGGTGAGATAGTAGTGCCGCAAGGGAAATATCAGCGAGAACGACTGTAGCGGAGCTGGCATACTGGTGACTGGAAACGAGAAGCCCGACATTGTGAATGCCAGCGTCCCGTAGATGGCTCCAACGCACATCGAAAGGTGCATTTGAGGAATCAGCCCCACCAGCAGCACCGCCATGCTCTGCAGCGCCAGCACAAACAGCACCGTGGTGACTACAAGAATCCAAAAGTCGCCGAGGAGCGTGTAGCGGCAGGGGCCGAAAAGGATGAGGCAGCCCCCGATGTTGAGCAGCGAGAACCAGACGGTGTAGGGCAGCAGTTTGCCCCACACGGCCGCCATCCAGCTGCCCCCGGCCGCCGCCACCCACTGGTCGGCGGTGCCTGTCTCATACTCGGTCCAGCATACGAAGATGGAGTACAGCAACACCATCAGCCCGAGTATGCCGGGCAGGATGGTGGTCAGCACGTATGGCTGATAGTTAGCCGTGGCATTGCTCAAGAAGTGCGCGTCAAGTTCTATGGGCTGAATCATGCCGGCTATCTGCTGCTCGTCCAAGCCCTTCTTGCGCAGCACCTCGCGCTGCACGGCTCCCGAAGCCAATTTGCTGATGGTGGCGAGCGTCTTGTAGCTGAACGATCCGCCGAGGAGGAATGCGTTGTTGGCGTAGAGCGAGAGGTGGGGCCGCCGAAACGACACCACTTCGCGATAGGCCCCTTCCGGGATTTCGAGGAATGCGAAGACCTCCTGCCGCTGCATAGCCCGCCGGGCTTGCTGCTGGTTGTTGTAAACAGCCGCCACCTCGACACCTTGTGTCGCCTCTATCTCGTGGCACAGTCGCCGCGAGAGGTAGCTGCCGTCGTGGTCAACGATGGCGATGGGCAGCTTCTCGGGCTGCCCCTCGGCCATCAGTGTGAGGAAGAACAGGTAGCTGAAGGCAATGCCTATTGTTACCAGCAGCAAATAGCGGGGGCGCATAGCCGCGTGTCTCAGCTCGCGCTTTATTGAGATGAAAAGTGGGTTCATGTCAAGTCCTTTCGCTTTTCCCGCAGGCGGGGGTCACTTCTCCACGTCGGCTATGATGGCGGTCATGCCGGGACGCAGCCCCTCGATGGGCTTGAGCGGCACCGCCTTCAGGTCGAAACTCTTCACGTCGTAGCCGCCGTTGGTCTTGGTGGAACGCCAGGTGGCGTAGGAGGCCATGGCCCGCATATAGGTGACTTTGGCGGGATAGCTCTTCTCGCCCAACGCCGGCACCTGCACCTGCACCTCAGTGCCCACTTTGAGCCCCTTCAGCAGGTCTTCGCGCACACTGAAGGAGAACCACACATCGCCCATGTCGAGGATGGAGAGCACCGGGGCGCCCGTCCCCACCAGTTCGCCGTGCTTCGAGAAGACTTCCACCACCTCGCCGTTGGCGGGAGCCACCAAAAAGCGGTCGTTGACGTAGGACGACACCTCGCGGATGGCGCCCGAGGCCTGGGCCACCAATGCCTCGGCGGCCTCCTTGTCCTCGGTCTGCGCCCCCTCCTTGGCCATGTCGTACTGCATCTTGGCAGCGTTGGCGGTGGCCATGGCGGCACGGTACTGCGCCTCGGCCTCGTCGCGTTTCTGCGCCGCCACCACTTTCTTGTCAAAGAGGGCCTGCACTCGGTCGTATGACTTCTTGGCAATATCCACCCCCACCTGCGCCTTCTGCCACATTTCGTAGGCGGCGGCCACCTGCTCTTCGCGGGCGCCGCGGCGGGCCTTGCTGCTCTGTGCGCTGGCGGCCGAGTGGGCAGCCTGTGCCTGGGTGAGTTTGGCGTCCACTTCGGGACTGCTGATGAATGCCAGCGTGTCGCCGGCCCTCACCTGCTGCCCCTCCTGCACATACAGGCACTCCACCCGTCCGGGGACTTTGTTGGCCACACGGTATTCCGAAGCCGCCACTTCGCCCATCAGCACCTCGGGCTCCGGGCGCAGGGCCAGCGCCCCAAGGGCTGCCACCACGGCCACTATGGCCACCACAACGGCAATGCCCACCCATAAACTTTTCTGTGTCTCTTTCATTTCTCAATTGATTTCTGCCTCCCGCCCGCAGCGGCCTGCGGCCGGTTGAGGCTTGTTATTAATACGGTTTGTTTTCTTCTTGTCAGTCGTGTGCCGCAGGGGTCAGTCATACTCATTCGCCCCCGCGCCCCAAGGCCTGCTGCAAGTATAGGTAATCCATGCGAATCTCTATCTCGGCATCAATCACCTCGCCTTTAGCCGACAGCCAGGCCGTCTGGGCGGCCAGCAGGTCGTTGCTGCTCACCACGCCCTCGCCAAACGACTCCTGAGCCAGCCGCAGGTTCTCTTCGGCATTGCCGAGGGCGCTCTTCGCCCGCACCAGCTTCTCGTTGGCCACGTCGAGTTCGTAGTTCAGCTTGTTCACCTGGATCTGTATCTTGTTCCGCGCCTGCTCCACCTTCAAGTGGGCCTCGGCACGCTTGTGGCGGGCGGCCTTCAGGGCGTATATGTCGCTGGCGTGGCACAGCGGAATGTTGACCGCCACACCCACATTGAACATCCCGCCCCACGACTTCTGAAAGCCATTGAACAAGTTGGGGTTGGTCACGAGATAAGAACCCGTCAGCGCCACGTTGGGCAGCAGCCCCGACAGGGCGAGCCTCTCGCCCGACTTGGCGATGCCTTCGTTGAGCGATAGGAGCTTCAGTTCGCGGCGGTGAGTCCACACCTCGTGCATATCCACCTGTCCCAGCGCGGCCGCCCCCGCAGGAAACGGTTCCTCCTCCAACTCATAGTCGGCATTCAGGTCCAGCCCGCACAACTCATAGAGCGCCATCTTCGAGAGTGCCAGCCCGCAGGTGGCCTTGGTGAGGCTCATCTGCGCCTCGTTCAGCCGCACCCGCACCTTGGAGGCATCGCTCTCGGTGGCCACTTCGGCATCCACCATCGCCTCCACATCGGCGCACATCTTCTGCAGCAGGTCGCTGTACTGCTGGGCCAGCTCCACCTTGTGTTTTAGCGAGACGATACGCCAATAGGCCTCATCTACGGCAATCAAGAGTTCCTCGCGCTTGCCTTCGCACGCTATCTCGGCCGCCTCAGACGTGCACCGCGCCGCCTGATAGAGCGCGCGCAGCTTCCCGCCGAGATAGACGGGCTGGCTGAGGGTCACAGACCCCGCATATACATTGCGGAGGTCGAAATTCAAGGCATCGGCCACCGACTGTCCCACCCCGTTGAGGGTGCCGGCCAAGTTGCTCTGCGACATCATCGCCTGAAGCACCTGGCTGGTCGATTGCGCCAAAGCGGGGTCGGTCTGCGCCAGCTGGGCCAGCGTGCTGTTCATATTGGCTTTCAGCCCCAATTCCGCTATCGAGCCCATACTCCCGAGTTCTGCCTGCTGTGCGTCGCTCAACAGCTGCAGGCTCTTCTCGTTCCACGCCGCCGTGCCGTTAGCCGACAGTTTGGGAAAGAACTCCGAGACGGCCATCTTCCTCAGTGCCTCGGCGGCGGCAAGGCGTTCCTCAGCCATCCGCAAGTCGTGGTTCGCCCCCACAGCCAAAGCGTGGCAGCGTTCCAGCGTGAGCGTCTCCTGCCCCGAGGCAGTGCCTACTGCCGTCGCCAGTGCCACCAATGCCATAAACACACTCCTATTAACCTTGCAAAACAATTTCAATTTCATCTGACATTCGTATTAGTTTGAGGTTGCAAAAGTAGCGCCTTTTTCCCGCCCGCCCGTCCCTGCTGCCGCTCAAATGACCAAAAAGCGCTCCCAACCGCCCCAAACCGCCCCCCAACAGTCCACCGTCGCCTTCCAAACCAGCCAGCCACCAGCCCTCCCTAAACAAAAATGAACCATTTTCGGAGCCCCACCAAGCAAGCAACCCACCCTCCTCCCGTCCTCCACGAGCCCCCGCCGACGTGGAGGGCGGGAGACCTCTACCCCTTCCCCGTTTCCCAAAAATGTCCAAATTCCTGGTCAAAATACGTCCAAATTACTGGATTGAGAAAAAAATCGTATATTTGCACATAGAAACCAACACCTTATCGAACCGAATGAAAACTGAGTATCAGCCTCGTATAGCAGACAAACTGCTGGCAAGAAAACTGGCAGGAAAAGGCGCCGTCCTCATCGAGGGTGCAAAATGGTGCGGAAAGACCACCACGGCAGAGCAATTGTCAAAAAGCGTGCTCTATATGTCGGAAACCGGCCGCCAAGAGCAGAACATAGAGCTTGCCCGAATCAATCCCAAACTGCTTTTAGACGGAGCCAAGCCTCGGCTGATAGACGAATGGCAGGTGGCTCCCACCCTCTGGGACTCCATTCGGTTTGAGTCGGACCACAGCCCCGACCTGGGGCTGTATATCCTCACGGGTTCGAGCGTCCCGCCCGACATGAGCAGCGTCATCCACACGGGAACCGGCCGTATTGGCTGGCTCAAAATGCGTCCCATGTCGCTTTGGGAGTCGGGCGACTCGTCGGGTGCCGTCTCCTTGGCACACCTCTTTGAAGTGCCCGACAACATAGGAGCCCCCGCCCAAAACGACCTCTCACGCATAGCCTTCCTCACCTGCCGGGGCGGGTGGCCGCTGGCCATCCGTATGAACGAAGAGATAGCGTTAGACCAAGCCTTCGACTACATCGCCGCCATTGAGAACCGAGACATCTCCGTCGCCGACGGCATACGTCGAGACCCCGGACGCACACACCGGCTCCTCCGTTCATACGCCCGCAACCAAGGCGCCCAAGCCTCCATCGAGACATTCAAAGCCGACCTCAAAGCCAACGAAGGGGAACAGATGAACGAAGAGACCATCACCTCCTACCTTCAGGCCCTGCGGAAAATATTCGTCATAGAAGACATTGAGGCCTGGAACCCCAACCTCCGTTCCAAAACCGCCATCCGCTCAGCCGACACCCGCTATTTCACCGACCCCTCCATGGCCACGGCAGCATTGGGACTGGGTCCCGCCGACCTCATCAACGACCTGAACACCTTCGGGCTCATCTTTGAGACGCTGTGCATACGCGACCTCAGAGTGTATGCCGAATCCCTGAACGGACAAGTGTTCCACTACCGCGACAAGACAGGCCTTGAGTGCGACGCTGTGGTGCACCTGCGCAATGGCGCCTACGGCCTCATAGAGATAAAACTCGGCGGCGACGCGCAGATAAACGAGGGTGCAAAGACGCTCAACTCCCTCTCCAAGAAGATAGACACCACCCGTATGAAGGCACCAGCGTTCAAAATGGTGCTGACGGCGGTAGGGCAGTACGCCTATCGCCGAGAGGACGGAATATACGTCGTCCCCGCCACCTCGCTCAAAGACTGAACCGCCCGCACCCTGCCGAGACATTTTTTTCGCAACCGTACAATAATGCAGGGCAGAAGGCGTTTCGGGGAAGAGGAAGGCAGCCGCCAATCAAGCAGAAAAACTTACAGTAAATAATACTAACACACTTAATCTCATGACTGAAATAGCAACAGGCAACCAATACGACCACAGCGCGACTCTGAAATTCTTCGCCCGCTGGTGGAAGCTGTTAACCATCGTCTTCGTCGTGGCCTTGGCCGCCTCGGTAGTCGTCTCGTTCCTCATCACTCCCCGCTTCAAGTCCACCGCCACCTTCATCCCATCCAACTCCAACCGCCTCACGAAGGCCATCATGGACTACCACTACAGCATGGACTTCATGGACTACGGAGCCGAACGCGACTGCGAACACGCCATACAGATACTCTCCTCCCACTCGATGGAAGCCGACGTGTGCCAGCACTTCAACCTGCTGGAACACTACGACATCAGCCCCGACGACCCGCACAAGATGTTCAACCTCCACGAACAGTATCTGAGCAACATCACCGTCAAGCGCACCGAATACCTCGGCATAGACGTGACGGTGATGGACGAAGACCCGCAGATGGCCTCCGACATAGCCAACTACATAGTGGCCAACTACGACACCGTGTGCCGCCGAATGCACCACGACCGTGCCGCCGATGCCGCCCGAATCATGCAGGACGTGTGCGACGGCATTGGGCAAGAACTGATAATCCTGGAGGACAGCCTCCGCCGCTATCCCCAGCAGTCCGAGACCCTGCGGCAACTCATCGAACAGAAATGCAGCCGTTTGGCCGACGTGCAGACCCGGGCCACCGAGACCCGCATAGACATGGGACAGAACATCAGCTACAAGTTTGTGCTCGACGAAGCCGTCCCCTCCGACAAGAAAGCCTACCCCAAGCGGGCAATCATCGTGGCCGTGGGAGCCTTCGGCACGCTGGCGGTGTGCATACTGGCCCTGCTGGTGCTGGATGCCGTCAAGAAAGAGGAAGAAACCGAGGCATAGCCCGCCCCAACCAACCCTTTCTGTCGTTGTGAAGCACAGTTTGAAGGAATACGTCCTGCAGAACAGGACGGCGCTTGCGGCCCTCGCGTTGACGCTGCTCTTTGCCGTGTTCAACTTCGGGCTGATGATCAAAGACAACTTCCTGCTGTCCCTGCTGCCGCTGTCGGGGCTGCTGGTGCTGCTCTACGTGACGCGCTACGAAACAGCCCTGCTCTGCATGGCGCTGCTCACCCCCTTTGCGGTTGATGTGGCCCTGCTGCCCAAGATGGAGCTCTCCATGCCCGTAGAGCCCATGATGATACTCTTCTCCGCCTTCTTCCTGTTCCGGGTGCTGGCGGGGGGCAGCTACGACCGCCGGCTGCTGCGACATCCCATCACGCTGTGCGTCATTGCCTCGTTGGGGTGGATGGCTGTTGCTTCGTGCTTCTCCGCCCTCCCTGCGGTGTCGTTCAAATACCTGCTGGCGCGGCTGTGGTTCGTGGTGCCGTTCTTCTTCGCCGCGGCTCAGATATTCGCCAACGAAAAGCGCATACGCCAGTTCGTTTGGTGCTACGCCATCGGGCTGTGCGCCGTCATCGCCGTCACCACACTCAAGACAGTGGGCAACTTCAGCGACCTGCAGACACTCCACCGCGTGATGAAGCCCTTCTACAACGACCACACCGCCTACGGCTGCGTGATAGCCCTCTTCCTGCCCACGACCCTCTACTTCCTGCTCGGACGCGGCCATGCGCCGTGGAAGCGGCTGCTGGCCCTTGCCGCCTTTGCACTGATGGTGGTGGGGGTGTGCTTCAGCTACTGCCGTGCGGCGTGGCTCAGCCTCCTCGGCGCGCTCGGAGTCTATCTTCTGGTCCGCATGGGCATGAAGATAAAATGGATGATAATGCTCTTCGGCATTGGCGTGGGAATCTTCTTCTATCACCAGTCCGACGTGATGTACAAACTGGGCAAGAACCACCAAGACAGTTCCTACGACCTGGCGGGGCAAATCAAGTCCATTTCCAACATCTCAACCGATGCCAGCAACTTGGAACGCCTCAACCGCTGGGCGTCGGCGTTCCGGATGTGGCGAGAAAGCCCCATAGTGGGCTGCGGCCCCGGAACCTACCAGTTCCTCTACGCCGGATACCAGCGCAGCTACCAACTCTCCACCATCAGCACCAACGCCGGCAACCTCGGCAACGCCCACAGCGAGTACATAGGGCCGCTCACCGAACAGGGGGTGCCGGGTACCCTATTCGTAGTAGCCATCTTGCTCACCACCTTCAGCACCGGCGTGCGCGTCTATCGCACCGCCCGCAACCGCCGCGCCGCCAACCTCTGCCTTGCCCTCACGCTGAGTCTGCTCACCTACTACATCCACGGCGTATTCAACAACTTCCTCGACACCGACAAACTCTCCGTCCCCTTTTGGGCCATGACCGCCGCCGTCGCCGCATTAGACGTGTACTGCGACCGCCAGCCAAAGGACGGCGAAAAGGAAAACTGACGCCCCTTTTCCTACCAAAAAAATAACAGCCGCAGTCCCGCAGCAATGCTGTGGGACTGCGGCTGTTGGAGCTCGGGCGGGTCAGAAGCCCACCATAAAGCCTATCTTCATGGGATAGCAGGGCTGATCCATATTCTCGAAGAGGGCGAAGGGCGACACCTGCCAAAAGACGGTGAGGCCGCCCAACCCCACGGTGAGGCGGGCATCAACCTTGAAGGGCTTCACCGTGGTGACCTCTTCACGGTCCTTGCCGCTGGCTTCAACGGTAGAGTACTTGTGCTTGAGGCCGGTGTTGTTGCTGGAGTAGTTGATGGCGGGAATGGCCGCGAGACCGAT
>DCJB01000096.1:0-211 GCA_002317325.1 Bacteroidales bacterium UBA1711 | reverse complement strand
AACTTATAGACATCAGACTCGTAGCCCACACCGCAGCCGAGGAAGAAGTGGTCGCATACGCGTCCGTGATACATCAACTCCAACTGATAGGAGGAGAAGGAGGTGCGGAGGTTGTAGGCACCGCCGAGTTTGGACATACCACGGATGGGCGAGCTGCCCCAGTTGTGAAACCCCCAGGCAAAGCGGAAACTGAAGCGGTGTCGGCGTGCGC
>DCJB01000006.1:1272-3587 GCA_002317325.1 Bacteroidales bacterium UBA1711 | reverse complement strand
CTCACGAGGCTGTCGCAGCTCTCCCCGATGTCGAAACTGACATCATAGTCGGTCACTTCGTGGAAGAACTTGTTGCCGTGGTAGGTCCAGGGTAGGTCTTCTGAATAGACAGTGTCGGTGTGGGACGAACAATGGGGACAGACTGTGAGGCTGAGGTGCCACAGCGTGTCGCAGCCCGACGGGTGCCAGTAGGTGGAGAACTCCTGCAGCCCCGACTCGGCGAAGGTGTGCCCCCTGAACGAATAGGTGCGTCCGCAGGCGGTATCGACAAAGGCGGAGTCGTAGCGGTTGCGGATTTCGAGGAGGGCGACGAGGGTGTCGGGCGAGAGGGTGAAGGCGCTTTTGCAGCCTATGCAGTCGGGTTCCTTCCCCTCATCGGCATACTGGATTATGCTGCGGACTGCCAAAAAGCCCGTGTCTTCAAAACGGTGCGCCACCTGCTGCCCATTGTCGTAGGCCATGCGGAGTACCGGGGTGCCGTCGCCGAAGTCCCAAATAATGCTGTCGGCGGGACGCTCGTTCCAGGCATGGAAATGAACCGTGTCGAATATGCAGCGCCGCCCCTCGGGAAGCGAGTCGGCATAGATGCCGTCAACCTTCAGGAAGCACCCCCCGGGCAACCACTGCGCCACTGTCCAAATGGCGTGCTCATACGAGTAAGGCGAGTCCATGATGCATGTGTAGCGGGTGTTGCCCACATTGTCGAAATGGTGGGTGCCGGTAGAGTTCAGGTTGCTGGTGTAGGGTATGAAGGTGTGTTCTATGTCGGTGCCCGTGACGGTGGAGAAGGGAAAGATGGTGTCCAAGAGGTAGTCGTCGATAAGCAGCGAATCGGCGCCGGGGTTGAGGGCTAAGACATGAGTGGCGCTGCGTCGAGTGTAGCGGTTGTGGTTATTGTCGCACCAATAGATGGTGGCGTTGAGCCCCATGCCCCTGCCCCACCACTTGATTGGCACCGGGGCAATCATGGCGGGACCGCCAAGGGCGCCGCCTTCATCGGAGTACATCTTCACGATGAAGGGCCTGTCGGCCGAGACATAGAACGGTCCCTCGCCCTCGTCCATCTGAAACCATTCGGTCTCGAGGGAGTCAACCGTGAGGGTGCGGGTGTTGTTGCTTCGTCGCGAGGCGTCAAAGATGGTAATCACCGTGCTGTCGGCCAATCCCGTGAAGCGGATATAGTCGTGCGTCGAGAACGACAGGTTGGGCAGCAGATACTCGCAACCTGCATAGCGGACAGGCAGCGACTGCTCAATCAGAAAGTCGGCGTAGGACCGAACATAGCTGGGCACATGACTACTGCTTGAACCCTCAAAGACCGCAATGCGCTTGTGGTCGCGAGCCAAGATATGGGTGCCGCTGAGGTCAATATAGCAGGTGTCCAGCGAGTCAATCTTCGGCACAAAGGCGTGGGTGAGTATGGGGATAACGTGGTTAGATGTATCATATCCGTAGGGCGGAAATTTGGGATAGTACTTCTCTCTATATTCTCCCGCGCCGATGTGGAAGAGCTGCCCCCGGTTGATTGTCACCGAGAAGGTGCTGTTCTTGGGACGGTTCATCCAGTCCCAGTCGCCGAGGGTGATGTCAACCACGGTGCTGTCCTCTGCCGCCAATATCTCGATAAACTGCGCCGAGGGCGACCGGTCGCGCGAGGTCGGCTCTTCCGTTTTGGGGTACGACTGGGTCACATACTCGTCTCGCAGCATTTCCGTGGGGAGGACATTGGTGACATCGCACGACCCCGCGGTGTAGATGAAGAGGTAGAGCGCCACGGTGTCGGTGGTGGTGACATGAAACGCGGCATACTGCGGGCTGTAGCCCTCCTGATTTGAGAGGTCCTCGCCATGCACGGGCAGCGGTGGCGGATAGGAAGCGTAAGAGAGCGTGTCCGCATAGCGGGTGAGCGAGAGGGGGATTTGTATGAGGTTGATGGTGTCTAACCTGCCGTTGGGTATGCGGTGCGTGAGGATGGGGAAGGTCTGGGAGAAGTGCATCGCCTCGTTGGAGAGGGTCAGTTCGCAGTTGCGCTCACTCATCACATAGAGGCAGGGATAGTTGCCCGACATTCCCCCGAAAGTGCGGGGAAAGCAGACCCAAAAGTCTGTCCCGCAGGTGGAAAACTGCTGCCCGCGCAAATCGTAGCTCCGCTGGGCGCCCGCCGCAGCCGGAAGCACGACAAGAAGAAGTGAGAGGAGAAAACGCGTTTTCATATATGTTTGGTATTAGGTTGTACACACAGTACCCCACGCCAGCTTCTGGTGGATGGCCGAGAAGAAAGTCTGGTTGTGGAGCCTCACCAACCGCACGGAGTA
>DCJB01000006.1:0-1147 GCA_002317325.1 Bacteroidales bacterium UBA1711 | reverse complement strand
GAGTCGGAGACGATGACGGGGCGGAAGGTGAGGTTGTGCGGGCAGACAGGCGTAATGACGAAGCAGCCGCAGTCGGGGGTGAGAATGGGGCCGCCGCAACTCAGGCTGTATGCCGTAGAGCCCGTGGGGGTGGCTATTATCAGGCCGTCGCCGTTGTAAGTGCCCACGAAGTCGTCGTTCGCGTAGAGGTCGGTCTGCAGCAGCGTGCCGTCGTCAAGGCGGTGGAGCGTCACCTCGTTGAGGGCAAAGGTGTCGTGCCGCTCCTCGCCGCCGCCGTGCGACACGTGGAGCAGCGTGCGCGGCTCCACCGCATAGCGGCCGCCAAGCAGGTCTGCCACCAATGTGTCGAGGTCGTCGCGGCCCGCCGTGGTGAGGAATCCTAAGTGGCCGAAGTTGATACCGAGCACCGGGATGTCGCGCCGCCCTATGAGGTGGACCGAACTCAGCAGTGTGCCGTCGCCGCCAATGGAGAAGAAGAAGTCATAGCCGCCCTCGGGCAGCCTATCCACTATCTCCTCCGTCTCCACACCGCTGCTGTGCAGCAGCCGTGCAAGCCGCTCTATCTGCTCACGCGACGAGTCTTCGAGGTATCTTACATATAGCGCTATTTTCATCTTATCAGGGTGATTGTGCCAGTATAGTGTTTGATTGAGCCGTCGGCGTGGCGGCAGCGTATGTGATAGACGTAGGCGCCCTCGGGCTGCAGCCGCCCGTCGGCGGTGCCGTCCCAGCAGGCCTCTATGTCGGTAGTGTGGAAGAGCCGCTCGCCCCGGCGGTTGTATATGTCTAAGCTGTAGCCCCCGGCCAATGGGGAGACAAACCGTGGGCAGAAGCGGCCGCACGCAGGGTGTCCCGCCACCATGGCGTTGGGCACCCAGGCCCCGGGGTCGGGCAGTTCGGGTATATCGACCCGCACCGTGTCGGAATACTTCTCGCGCTGCCCGCAGAGGTCTTTCACCCCCACAAGGTAAACGAAGCCGGCCGCACGCTGCCCCACAGCGCTGTCGAGATAGACAAGGGATTGCCACAGCTCCCCGCTGCGGTCCAATTCCGCCAGCAAGGCAAAGGCAGTATCCTCCGCCCTGCGCCGATACAGCGAAAGGCTCCTGCCGCCGAAAGAGGGGTCTATCTCAATGGTCAGCCGCAC